>CAZGYO010000084.1:7665-9049 GCA_964530455.1 uncultured Victivallales bacterium | reverse complement strand
AGGTGTTTCACACCTTAAAGAAAGAAAAATCTGTACAGGGAAAATCACGCAGTTCAATTCCCTTTTTTAGTATTAATTAAATTATAGTGCCGATGGCTTGGAATTTCAAGCCGTGTATCTGGGAAAAATGACTGCCGCCAGCTCTTAGCACATTGTGGTCGGGTTGCGTTAAATAGTTAATAATTAAAATATTGATTTTTCATGAAATAACGGGGCTAATCGCCGAGGCCAGAGCTTAGCGTTATCATTCATACTTTGCGATCTTTGCGCCTTTGCGAGAGTCAATCCCTTATGATTCGAATGTGTGCGTTCAGGCACGCAGACTGGCGTGGCCTGTCATTTAGGATTCAGGTTCATGCAAGATGCCCGGGCAAGTTCCGAATTTTACATGGTCGTTTCTATTTCTTCCAGAATGTTGGCAGCAGAACAACCAGCACGGTGTAGAGTTCGAGGCGACCGAGTAGCATTGCCAGGGACAGCATCAACTTCGCCGACGGCGACAGCCAGGCATAGGTAGTCGTCGCCCCGACTTTGGCCAGGCCGGGCCCGATATTGCCCAGGCAGGCAATCGAGGCCGAACTCGCAGTCTCGTAATCAACCCCCGGATAAAGTGACAGAAGCAGGGTAAAAACAACATAAATTGCGACAAAAAGGAAAAAGAAGGTCATCACTCTGTGCAGGGTTTTAGGCGCCACCCGCTTACGGTTCAGGTGTACGTTCGAGACCTCGCGCGGGAACAAAGCCCGACGCGCCTGTCCGATACCATACTTGATTACCAGCAGAAAGCGCGAGACCTTCATCCCCCCTCCGGTCGATCCGCCGCAACCACCGATAAACATTAGAATCACCAGCAGCAAACACGCATAGGTCGGCCAGATTGCGAAATCCGCGGTACAGAATCCGGTCGTTGTGAGAATCGACACCGCCTGAAACGAAGCGTATTGCAACGCCGCGCCTAGGCTCGGGGCAAGCTCCCGACCGGCTGTCGTCACCACACTCTTACCTGCCAGCATCAGCACGGCCGCAATAGAGAAAATCGCCGCCAGTGTAATGCCCAGGTACCAGCGGAATTCCTCGTCGGTGAAGTGAAATAGCGGCTTCCCTCGCAGAGCCCGGTAATGCAGGACAAAGTTACCACCCGCAAGAAACATGAAAATCGTAATCACCATATCGACGTAGGCGCTGTCATAAAAGCCGATACTCGACTTCTGGGTCGAAAACCCTCCCGTCGCCATCGTTCCGCAGGTATGGCACCAGGCATCGAAAAGCGGCATGCTCGGCAAGAGCAAGAGAGTCTCGGCAATCGACAGCAGCAGGTAGACCCCCCAGAGAATTTTTGCGGAATTCGCAATTCGCGGCGTCAACTGGGCGGAAGTCGGACCCG
>CAZGYO010000084.1:0-7655 GCA_964530455.1 uncultured Victivallales bacterium | reverse complement strand
GACCCGGCACTTCGGCATTGTAGAGTTCCTGGCCGCCGATTCCGAGAAACGGAATAATTGCCAGTGAAAGCACGACAATCCCCATTCCCCCGAGCCAATGCGTCAGGCTCCGCCAGTAAAGCAGCCCGTAGGGCAGGTCGGCGATCCCGTTCTGGAGCAGCTCACCGCTGCCCAGCGCCAGGGTGTTGTCGAGAACGCTCGCCCCCGTTGTCGTAAACCCGGACATCGTCTCGAAAAAGGCATCGTACCAGTTCATGTCCCGAACCAGAACAAACGGTATCGCCCCGAATACCGCCGCCGCCAGCCAACCGAAAGTGACGATGCCAATGCCCTCCCGCTTGCGCAGGCGGTACTGCTCACAGCGCGTGAACAGAAAGCATAGCCCCCCCGTAAAAATTGCGATTAACGCCGAGAGCGCCAGCCGAATAACTACCCCCGGCGAGTCATCCATCAGCCAGGCCACGGGTACGGCGGTCATCATCGCCAGAGCAATCACGACCACTAATGCAGAGACCACATTTATTACGTCACGCAGATTCATCAGTTGAACAACTTCTCCAGTCGCTTCTCGCTTTCCTCGGTGCTAATCAGCGCAACACAATCCCCCGGCAGAATCGTCAGCTCCCCATCGGGTGTAATCACTTCATCGCCGCGGAAGAGCAGCGAGAGCACGGTGGAAACCGGAAAGTTACAACTGTCAATCTGTCGATTGCAGACCCGGGAATGGTCGCTGATGACATATTCTGAAACATAGGCATTCGTACGATGCAAAATCGCGTTGGTATGCACCCGGTTGATGGTCGAGATATATCTGAGCACCGAGTTACCGGAAACCAACCAGCGACTGAAACCGCAGTTGACAATCTCCATCTTGCAGACCAGGTCGAGGTATTCCTCTTTGTTGGTCAGCGTAATAACTTTCTTGGCGCCCATACGCTTTGCCAGAATGCAGCTGAGGATATTTTCCTCGTCATCCTCACCGACCGCGATGAAGACGTCGCAGGCGGAAACCCCGGCTTCATTGAGCACGTCGCTATCATTGGGATCACCGTTAATGAGAATCATCTTGCGGTTCAGCTCGTCAAGAATCTGCTCCGCGTGAGCGTGCTCTTTTTCTATCAGCCGAGTGTCGAAGCCCATTTCCGGGAGCTTCTCCGCAAGCAGCATTGCGGTCTTTGTCCGACCAGTCAATATCACCCGGCGCATAGGTTTCTTATCGGGGTTGGCCCAATCTACCATGGCATTGACGGCATCCCTCTTCCCGCCCAGATAAACCTCGTCGCCGACCTGCAGCTCAGTTTCACCGTGCGGGGCAAAGAGTTCGCCGTGACGCACCACCCCGGAAAAACGCACACCGCGAATCATCTCCGGCTCCGGAAAACGGTCGAGGCGCAACCCTGCCAGAAGTGATCCCGGCAACACTTTAAACGCGCTTATCAAAGCCTCCGGAATACTGAAGGTTATCTTCTCCAGCGTCGACGGATTATCCAGCACATCAATTATTTTGCGGACACATTCCTCCTCCGGAATAACGACATGGTCGATCCCGAGACTGGCCGGGGTGAAATCATCATCCTCGCTGAAATATTCATGATTAATCAGCCGGCAGATCGTGTGCGTCACGCCCAGGTGCCGCGCAACCATACACGCATGCATGTTGACCGTATCGCTGCTCCCGGCCGCTATGAACATGTCCCAGGACCCGGCCTGCGCCTCGCGCAGAGTCTCGAATTTTGCTCCGTCACCGACCACCGCCATGACATCGAACTTGTCACGAATCCGCGTCAGAGTCTCCGACGAGGTGTCGATTACCGTTACATCATGCTTGTCAGTGCAAAACGTTCCCGCCAGAAACTTGCCCAGCGTTCCTGCTCCAAGTATCCCGATTTTCATCCTGATTTAACCTGAGTCCTTCACTTTAATACACCGATGTGATTTGAGGCAATAAGATACCCGGTTTTATGAAAAAGTCCCGTTGTTTTTACCTAAATGCGTATATTTCACTCTCGCGGTTCTTACCACAGTGTCGATCAAAACAGGGAGCCACGGCACGCTACGGCAACTGCTTTTTCAGGTTTCCCGGTTTCCCGGTTTCTCGAATGCGGGATGTCGGATAGGAGGTCGGCGCCGCTTCTGCAGCCCCGGCCGGATAAACCCGCCTGATCAGCTTTTCCGGAAGAAATCAAGGAGGAGGGAGAGTTCGCCGCGCAGGTTCTTGCGCTCCACTATCCTGTCGATCATCCCCTTTGACATCAGAAACTCGGAAGACTGGAAACCGTCGGGAAGCTCGGCCTGCGTGGTGTCCTTGATAACCCTCGGGCCGGCAAAGCCTATGAGCGCGTTCGGTTCTGCTATAATAACATCGCCCAGGGACGCGAAACTCGCTGTAACACCCGCGGTCGTCGGGTGGGTCATTATCACAATATACGGCAAACCCTGCTCCGCGTGCCGCTGCAATGCGCCGCTGGTCTTCGCCATCTGCATAAGGCTCAGCATTCCCTCGTACATCCTGGCGCCCCCGCTTGCGGTAACAACCACAAGGGGTATGCGGCGACTGGTGGCCAGTTCTGTAAGACGCGCAATCTTCTCGCCAACGACGGAACCCATGCTCGCGCCGAGGAAGCGAAAATCCATTACCCCCAGCGCAAAATCCTTTCCATCGAGTTTGGCGACTCCGCAGACCACGGCCTCGTTCATTCCGGTCTTTTTCTCCGACGCGGAAAGTTTGTCCTTGTATGAGGATACTCCCTTAAAACCAAGCGCGTCAAGAGACTTCATGCCCGAATCAATCTCCTCGAACGTTCCCGGATCCGTAAGAAGCTCTATCCTTTTCCAGGCGGTTATTGACGAATGATATTCGCATTTCGGGCAGACCCCGAGGTTCTCCTCGAGTTGCTTGTTGTATATTATCTCCTCACAGTCCCGGCACTTGGCCCATAAACCGCGCGGGATATCTTTTTTTCTTCCGGTAGATACCGTCGAATATTTCGCTTTTCTGAAAAGAGCGCTCATACAGCTTATCCTCTCGCCAATGTCAAGATTTTAATCTCTTTCGCGCCGGCCTCCAGCAGACATTCCGCGGCGGCCGACATAGTGGAACCCGTTGTAAAAACGTCGTCCACGAGTAATATAGTGCTTCCCGCGCAATTCGCACCCCCCGCGAGGGAAAAAGCGCCTTTCAGATTTACAAGCCTCTCTTTCCTGCCTAGTCCGGCCTGTTTTCCGGTCGCCCGCTTCCTGCGCAAAATACAGTTCAGAGGAATTCCCGAAAGATTCGAGAGTATTCTCGCAAAAAGTTCGGTCTGGTTGTATCCTCTGGAAAATCGCCGTGCCCAGTGCAAAGGGACAGGGACGATGAAATCCGCTACAATTCCCTGCTCCTCCAGTTTTTGAGCCGCCGAAAAGCCCCAGAACCTGGCCAGCGACGTCTCGTTTCTGTACTTGAACTTGTGGATCAGTTCACGGCCAGTCCCTTCCATACGTACAAGCGACACCGCGCGTATCCAGGGACGCTCCACCTTTATGCATTCGCGACACCTGTCCAAAACTGTGTCAACCGTGCCGCCGCAACCCGGGCAGAAAGGGGCTCGTACTTCCTCGACTGCCGCCCTGCAGGTGCCGCAGAGTCCGGTCAGAGCATCCCCGGGCGCGAACCCGCAGCCGGAACACAGGTCTTTGAGAAATATCCCCCGCAGCAACTTCACCGGGGACAGAACTGAACCCATGAGTATTTTAATCCACACGCTGGCCTCCCAGATTATCCGTATTAGTGTATCTTCAGCCCGAACAAATGCAACTCAAACCCGCACGCTGCGGCAACTGCTTTTTCAGATTGAATGACCAAGATAAATAAAAATATCAGCATTGACCCGAAAGATATAGATGAAAACTTCATCCTGTCTTCAGGAGCCGGCGGCCAGAACGTCAACAAAAACGCTACCGCGGTCCAACTGCGATACCGAATCGACGGTAAAAGCCCTCTGCCGGAGGAAATGAGAAAACGGCTCGCGAAAATCGCGGGATCAAAACTCAGTTCCGAAGGATGCATCGTCATAGAGGCAAAAAGGTTCAGAAATCAGAAGAAAAACCGCGATGACGCAATGCGACGGCTGAAACAGCTCGTGCGCAAAGCCGCCGTAAAACCAAAGAGAAGGCGTCCTACAAAGCCCTCAAAAGCCAGCGTAAAACGGCGGATTGACACCAAAAAGAAGCACGCTTCGCTCAAGTCGCTCAGACGCAGGCCCGCCACGGACGAGTAATCTCTTTCTCAGAAAGTATGCCTGCTGTATTCGAAGATATCTTTCGCGGGGTCGTATTCGATTACGGCCATGCAGGCGTTTCTCGTGATGGATCCCGCGCAAATTTCGCCCCGGCCTTTTCTGTCGATTTCAGCATACGGCAGGTGCTTATGCCCGCAAAGAGAAAGGTCTATGGCGCCTTCCCGAAGTTTACTCAGCACATCTTTCTGACCCCGGAGACGGTGTCTTATTCTTAGCCACGGATGCGCTTCTATCAGCGGGTAGTGGCCCACAAGCACGCGCGGCAGCTCTTTTTTTTCACCGGTCCATCGGCATATCCTGTCGCTGTCTTCCTTCCTGAGATATCCGCCAGAAGACAGGAGATTCGCCGGCCAGCTCTCGTTCACTATAAGGAACTCAAGCTCCGAATACCTCCTTTTAACCGGCAGTTCCTCCAACCTGAAATCGCCGCGGTTCAGCACAGACACCGCTTCGCGCATAGCCTCGTTGCATTTGCGGTTGTAGACATAGTAGTCGTGGTTTCCGGGAACATAGATGAAAGGAATTTCGGTATCCCTCACAAGCGATCCGAGAATGCCGAGCGCCTGCCTGTATTCGCCCGGCTGTCCGGTTGAAGTGATATCCCCTGTGCAAACCGCAAGGTCCGGTTTCTCGTCAACTATAAACGATACGGCTTTAGACAGCAGAGACTGGTCGTGCTGGTACTGCCGTCGGAATTGATAGTTGAACACCCCCACCCAGCGCTTGTCGAAGTACGCTGAAATATCTTCCGCCGGACCGCCGGCGTGGGAATCGGAAAAATGAATTATCTTCATAAAAATACAGGAACCATCAGCTCAACTATGGGATTACTGCTTTTTTCGCTTCATTGAACTCCTTGAGCCTTCCGTACTTTCCGTATAGCCGGCGGTATTCCAGCTGGCGCTTTTCGGGCTCAAGCTTGATTATGCTCTTGATATTCTGCTTGAGAAATGCAAACGCAATCTCTGATATCTGGTCCAGCCACTCCCGGGGGGCCATCTCCTTGGCTTCCTTGAAATAGGTGTTTGCCGTGAAATAATGGAACCCGTTTTCAGGAGCGATCTTTGCGATAAGTTTGACGAGCTGTGAAGCCGGAATATCGTTTACCTTCCTCGTTACTTCCTGGTTTGAAAAAATCTTGACGGTAACGGCACTGTTTTTAACGGATGTTATCTCACCGTACGCCCCGGGTCCCAGTTCCAGAGAAAGCCCGTTCGCTTCCGTCGTGCCATTCTGAAGTTCATCGGCAACCTTTTCCGCGGCTTCCACGTGCGACTGCATCTTCTCGCCCCAGGAAGCAAAAGCCAGCGCCTCATCCTTCAGGATTCCTTCGGCCCTGTTTTTTGCGGAAACCGCATCCGAGAAAATATCTGATGCGCCGGGATAGTTGTTTCTGCGTATGTATTCCAGGTACCGGAGCATCATGGACTCTCTGGTGAGTTCCACATAGTTCTTGTACTCCGCCAGTCTTTCCTTTTCCCTCGCGGCCTTCATTTCCTCCAGCCTTTTTCTCTCCTCCTCCCGCTGCGCCTCCCTCTTCTTCCTTTCTATCTCCGAAAGCTTTTCCTGCTCCTCAAGTCTTCGTCGGGCCAGAACCTCCTCGTGCTTTCGCCGGAGCTTCTCCCTGGCCTCTATTATGCGCATCTCCTCGTCAAGAGGAACATAAATCGGCAGAAGTGTCGACAGCGCTTCCTTTTCAACCTTGTAAACCGGCCTGGGATGTTTCTTGAAAAACTTGTCGCAGTTCAGAAGAATATCCAGTTTGCGCTCGGGGTTCGTCTGCGCAAACGCTACAATTTCCGAGACCTCCTCCGTGTACGGGGTCGTTTCCGGTTCGGGTTCGGGTTCGGGTTCCTTGTCTCCTATCTGAATGGTTTCTTTAGGTATTTGCAGTGTCCCGGCTCCATCCTTTACCACTTCCTTTTCTTCAGGAGCTTCATCGTCCTGCGAGACATGCCTCCATACGGCAAAGCTTATACCGAGGACAGTAATCACGCTGGCAACGGTGACCCATATGATTATCTGCTTCATCGCACGCTTTTCCTGGATCTCTCTTATAGCCTTCAGGTCCAAGGAACTTGACGTGCCCGTGGCAGTGCCCGTCTGGGTCGAAGCGCCGACCTGTGTCGAACTGGTCCTCACTGCTCCTGTCCCCGTGCTGATACTGCCGGTCCCGGTTCTGGACTTGTTCAAAATCAGAGTCTTACCTCCCCCGCCTCCGCTCGGGGCGCCGACCATCTTGGCATGCCTCGGTGCGCGCCCCCGGCGAACCCTTCGAAGATCTTCGACAAGTTCCTCGGCCGACTGGTAACGGGAATCAGGATCCTTTTCCATCATCATGCAGATGACCGCGGATACTTCCCGGGGAACTTCGGGATGTTCCTTGTGGGGAGGAACAAGGGGGACCTCAAGATGTTTGCGGGCTATCTCCAGAGCCGTCTTGCCCGTGAAAGGAAACTCTCCGGTGATTATATTGTAGTAGGTGGCTCCCAGACTGTATATATCGCTTCTCACATCCATAGGAGCGCCGGTAAGATGTTCAGGACTGATGTACTGCGGTGTGCCCATTACCTCGTCCTCTTCGGAATCGTCTATCTCACCCTCCACGCGGGCCAGACCCAGGTCCGCCAGTTTTGCCCGGCCGTTGGACGTTATCATTATGTTGTCGGGTTTGATATCCCGGTGTATCAGTCTCTGCTCTTTCCAGGCGTAGTCAAGCGCTTCAGATATCTGCTGCATGATTGTCGTGGCGCGCTCAATAGGCACCTTTTTCTCGCGCTGCAGCACGCTCTTCATCGTTTCCCCGTCCACTCGTTCCATGGCGAAAAAATAAATACCCTCGTCCTCGCCGACCGCGTACGCCTGCACGATATGCGGATGGTTCAGCTTGGCAGCCGCACGGGCCTCCTTGATGAACCCGACTATAAACTCGGAGTCGTTGGCGTAGACATCGGTAAGAATCTTGACCGCCGCCGGCCTGTCCAGGGAAAGCTGATGCGCCAGATACACCACCCCCATCCCTCCCCTGCCGAGTTCTTCCAGAATCAGAAAGTCCCGTGCTATAACAACACCGCTGGCGAGTCTCGACATAGGTACAAGCGTGACTTCACCGCAACTGCCGCACTGTACTTCCGTACCCATATCCTCACTGTCAACCCCGACAATAGAACGGCAAAATGGACATTGAAACTGCATAGGTTTTTAAAACACGCTCCCGACGTGTGTTTCCGGCTTGAAGTTGCACACTGACATAAACAAAATTACCTGCTATAAATCTATTATAGCATATATATATGATTTAAAACACTTGACACAAGCGCTTTTTGCCAAAAAAACAGGGCCCGCGGCCGCTTTTTTCAGCGATATCCCGATTTT
>CAZGYO010000083.1:0-9059 GCA_964530455.1 uncultured Victivallales bacterium | reverse complement strand
TCCAGTCTATCCCCCCAGCTTAACGGTTACCAAAAATCGTTCCTAATGATAAAAAAGCCCGTTTATTTGAAGTAAACATTTTGATTATCAACTGTTTAACACAACCCGACCACCGGACAGGAGTACACTTTCTTAATGAGCGCGGCCCAGCGTGAGCGGCAGAGTTTAAGGAATGTGGTATCGTGCTCATCCTCCAGCTGAATCTTCCCGTTCGGTTCTGTGAGTTTCGCAGTCTTCGCTCTCATCCCCCGGCTCTTGTTCGAATACCAGCCGTAGTATCTTATGGTGTGTTCGCGGGCATCGGGGATATGCTGCGTTATTTCCGCGAGGAAGTCGAGCGGGTCGAAGACCTGAACACAGATCCTGACAACCCGTCTGAACTGCTGACACAACCTTCGTCAGCCACAAAACCCCCCAGCTTAACGGTTACGTTTTTTCTGCCGAATATTTGATTTAAGCAAAATTGGACTATATTCCCTGCGCAATTCAAGAAATATAAAAAAGAGTGGAGGATATCTTTGAAACGTGGACGACTTCTATGTTTCATACTCAGGATGAATATGGTCAGGAACAAAGTTGCGGCCCATCCTTCTCAATGGCATTGCAGTGTTGATGATGATCACCTGGCCAGGCAACCGATCTGGACTGAATGCGCCGCAGTTGATGATCTGGGGTGGATTGAGAAGCCGGCATCAGATTAAAGAAAGGAACACACATGACGTACCTGGAAATTCTCGACTGCCTGGAAATCCTCAAGGAACGCTACAACGAACCCGTCGACAAACTGGTAGAAAAACTTTTCAACGGTCTTTCACTCTACGCCCACAAGAAGGGGATAAAGACTCCTTTCACCGCAAACACACCGTATATCAACACAATTCCGCACTCGGAAGAAAAACCCTATCCCGGCAACCTCAACATTGAGGAACACATACAGAACGTGATACGCTGGAACGCGATGGCTATGGTCGTCAGGGCCAACCGCGAGGAAAAGGGTATAGGCGGCCACATTTCAACCTATGCGTCCGCGGCTACGCTTTACGAGGTGGGTTTCAACCATTTTTTCAGAGCCAACACCGAAAATGATTCTGGAGACCTTCTGTATTTCCAGGGCCATTCATCGCCCGGAATATATGCCAGAGCCTTTCTCGAAGGAAGGATACCCCTGGAGCAGGTCGACAACTTCCGGCATGAACTGCACGAGAAGCCCGGACTCTCCTCGTACCCGCATCCGTGGCTTATGCCGGAGTTCTGGAAATTCCCGACCGTCTCGATGGGGCTTGGCTCTATCTCGGCCATATACCATGCCAGATTCATAAAGTATCTCGAAGACCGCGGTCTGAAAAAAGGTTCCGACCGTAAGATCTGGGCTTTCATCGGCGATGGGGAAACCGACGAACCGGAAACGCTCGGGGCTATAAGCCTGGCGACGCGGGAACAGTTAGACAACCTTATATTTGTGGTCAACTGCAACCTGCAACGCCTAGACGGCCCCGTCAGGGGAAACGGGAAGATCATACAGGAGCTTGAGGCGGATTTCAGGGGCACCGGCTGGAACGTGATAAAAGTCATCTGGGGAAGCGACTGGGACCCCCTCCTGGAAAAGGACGACAACGCCCTGCTCCTCAAGAGAATGGAGGAGGCGGTGGACGGGGAATACCAGAAGTACGTCGTCGAGGACGGGGCATATTTCAGAGAAAACTTTTTTGGCAAATATCCGGAACTGCTAAAGATGGTAGAGGACTATTCCGACGAACAGCTTAAGACCCTCTGCATGGCGCGCGGAGGCCATGACCCCCTCAAGGTCTATACCGCATACAAAAGCGCGGTTGAACACCACGGCGGGCCGACTGTCATCCTCGCAAAGACGATCAAGGGACACGGACTGGGCGAGGGCGGCGAAGGAATGAACATAACACACCAGCAGAAACTCCTTAACGAAAAACAGTTGCGGGTCTTCCGCACCCGGTTCAGCATCCCGTTGTCGGACACTGAAATCAAGGAAGTGCCCTTCTACAAGATGCAGGATAACTCGCCTGAAACAGTATATCTCCAGGAACGCAGGAAGTCTCTCGGCGGCTATAATCCAGTCCGTCTGCCCATGAGAAACAAGTTCAGTCCGGTCGAAGACGAGTTTCTCGGGGAGTTTTTCGAGGGTACGGGAGACAGGGAAGCCTCCACGACAATGGCTTTCGTAAAACTGCTCTCCCGCATCCTTTCACACCCGGAGATCGGAAAATACGTGGTTCCAATAGTTCCGGACGAAGCTAGGACTTTCGGTATGGACTCGCTATTCACGCAGTACGGGATATACTCGCATCCCGGCCAGCTCTACAAGCCGGTTGACGTTAAAAACCTTCTCTACTACAGGGAGGTCACCGACGGACAGATTATCGAGGAAGGCATTACCGAATCGGGGTCGATGGCTTCATTCATCGCCGCCGGCACGGCGTACTCCAACCACGGTCTCAACATGATTCCGTTCTTTACCTTCTACTCCATGTTCGGACTTCAACGTGCAGGCGATATGATTTGGGCCGCGGGAGACAGCCGGGCAAAAGGCTTCCTCATGGGCGCCACATCCGGAAGGACGACGCTCGCAGGCGAAGGCCTGCAGCACCAGGACGGAAACAGCCATATGCTCGCATATACCCTGCCAAACATGATGGCTTACGATCCCGCCTACGCCTATGAACTTACGGTAATCATACAGGAAGGTCTGCGCAGGATGTACCACGTGGGCGAGGATATCTTCTACTACATCACAATAATGAACGAAAACTATATTCAGCCCAGGATGCCGAAAAACTCCCGAAAGGGAATCCTGAAAGGAATATACAGGCTTAATTCCGCGGGAAACAGAAAAAAACAACCGCTGGTACAGCTTTTCGGCAGCGGCGCAATACTCAACCAGGTGCTCAGGGCGCAGACCATACTGGAGGAGGAATACGATATAGCCTCGGAAGCCTGGTCCGTTACAAGTTACAAGGAATTATACAGGGACGCCCTGGATGCTGAACGCAACAATATGATCCGGCAGACCAAGAAGACCCGGAAACCATATATAACCAGCTGCCTTGAAAAACACAAAGGCCCGGTGATCGCCGCGACCGACTACCTAAAAGCGTTGCCCCTGACGATTGCAGAATGGGTGCCTTCAAGGATGATTGCCCTCGGAACCGACGGTTTCGGCAGGAGCGACGGGCGCGAATCGCTCCGGGATTTCTTTGAAGTGGATGCCAGGCATATCGCCCTGGCGGCCCTGTACTCCCTGGAAATAGAGGGGCATGTCGATAAAAAAAAGGTGAAAAGAGCTATCAAGAATATGGAAATCAATACCGAAAAGATCGATCCCGTTCTTTTGTAAACATCAAGGAGGAAACAATGGCAAAAAAATTCAAACTCCCGGATATCGGGGAAAACATCGAATCTGTAGAGATTGCCAAGATTCTCGTGGACGAAGGGGACGAAATCAAGGAAGGGCAAACCATAATGGAGCTTGAAGCCGACAAGGCGATGGTGGAGCTTCCGTCGGGCGCATCCGGCAAGATCAAGGAACTTCTCGTATCCAAAGGCGACAAGGTTTCAGTCGGGGACCAGCTATTCTCCTACGAATAGCAGTTCTAAGCCGATTGTTTCACGAAACCAGATCTGCCGAAATGGTTTCGTCTTTTGGGTGAAAATTTTAAAATTGCCATTGCTGCAATTTGTGTTTTTTGTATCTTCTTTTCATTAAAACACTTAAAGGCAATTATTAAGTTTTCCATGAAATATGCGGGCGAAACGCACTGCGTCCTGCCTGGAAAAAGTTTCAGAAATCGGCTTGTATAATTCGGGTGTTCTGTTATATTCGGCGTCTGCTTCGGAAAAAACACAAACATTATCGAACCTGAGAAATTGTCGGCAATGAAAAAAAAGATACATCCTGAATACGGCGAGGCAAAAATCACCTGCGCTTGCGGCGAGGTCTGGGAAACTAAGTCCACGCGCAAGGAAATGAGCGTGGGCATATGTGCCAAATGCCATCCGTTCTTCACGGGCAAGCAGAAGCTTATAGACACCGCCGGGCGAGTCGAGCGTTTCAGACGCCGCTACGGGATTAAAAGCGAAGAATAGCCCTGACCAAACCGTCCTGCCATCGGCTGATTTCCGATCTGCGGACGGTTCTTTCTTTGTCCGGGTTGCGGCCGGAAATGGCTGTGCCGGATATAAGCGAATCCAGCAGACTGTAGTCAATAGCGGATATGTGGCCCCGCCAATGAAACCTGAAGAATTAAGAGAGCATTTCGACAAGCTTCGCGTGAGGCGCGGAGAACTTGAGAAACGTCTGGCCGACCCCGATATCTACAAGCGGCGCGATGAGTGCCGGGAGGTCACGCGCGAACACCAGAGGCTGAAAAGTCTTTTCGAGGATCTCGACACCTGGGCTGGCAGCCTGAAGGAACTGGATGAAAACAGGACGCTGGCCGAAGAAGACGACGGGGAGATAAGGCAGATGGCTCTCGCCGAGATTGAGCGGCTTGAACGAATTACGGAAAAGGCGGAGAAAAAAGTACGAATCCACCTCCTGCCCCCTGACAGGAACGAATCCAAAAACATCATCGTGAACGTCAAACCCGCCGCCGGCGGGGATGAGGCCGGGCTTTTCGCCGCGGAACTTGTCAGAGCCTATTTGAAATACGCCGAGCAACGTGAATGGAAGGTAGAGATACTCGAACATAATGAAAGCGGGATAGGCGGAATAAAAGAGGTGCTTTTCTCGATGTCCGGAGACGACGCGTATACGAGGATGAAATACGAAAGCGGCGTACACCGGGTGCAGCGTGTTCCACAGACGGAGTCCGGCGGAAGAATCCACACCTCGACAGTGACAGTGTCGGTGCTTCCCGAAGCCGAGGACGTGGAACTTGAGATCAATAACGAGGATCTGCGCATAGATGTTTACCGGTCTTCCGGTCCGGGAGGACAGAGCGTAAACACGACGGATTCCGCCGTGCGTGTCACGCATATACCCTCTGGACTGGTGGTGACAAGCCAGCAGGAAAAGAGCCAGCACAGAAACAAGGATTTGGCATTGAGGGTACTGAGAGCCCGGCTTCTGGAGATACAGGAGCGCGAGGAAGCGCTGAAACAGGCCGCCGACAAGAAGTCGCAGGTCGGATCAGGAGACCGTAGCGAACGTATAAGGACATATAATTTCCCCCAGAACCGCATAACCGACCACCGATTCAATATCAGTGTATACGATCTTCCGAAACTACTTGAAGGAGATTTCGACCCGCTTATAGACGAGATAATGTCCGTGGACTCGGAAAGACGAATCGCCGAGCTTAACGGCTGAACTCCAGTTTCGCGCAAAACACGTATTGCATGTTACTATGAAACCAGACAGACGGAACAGTACGCCGAACATCCTGTGGATCTGCACGGACTCGCAGCGCTACGACACGCTCGGCTGCTACGGGAACGAGTTTGTATGCACACCTAACATCGACAAGCTGGCTTCGCGCGGATTACTTTTCGAGCAGGCCTACGCTGTAAACCCTTTGTGCACTCCCAGCCGCGGAAACTTTCTGACCGGACGATATCCGGTGACAAACAGGCTGCGTCAGAATGGGCAGTGCATTCCGGAATCCGAACTGCCGGTGACCCGGATCCTCGCCGAAAACGGATACGTCTGCGGGCTGTCAGGCAAACTTCATCTGAGCGCCTGCGACAGGCGTTTCACCCTCGGCGACGACTGGTGGAAACTGCCCCGCGAAAAGCAGGTGGTGCAGGGAGTCGAACGGCGTATAAACGACGGATACACCGAGTTCTACTGGGACCACGCCCCCTCCGGCCTTTTTCCCGAAAGCTCCTATACAAAGTGGGTCGGCGAAAAGGGCGGACAAATAGAGTATCCTGATCGGGACGATTCCGAAAACGTCAAGCACGGCATGCCGGCGGAACTGCACCAGACCACGTTCTGCGTCGAAAAGGCAATGGATTTCATAGAGAGGCACAATGACTCCCCGTGGCTGTTCTCGGTAAACATCTTCGACCCGCACTTCACGGTAAACCCGCCGGACAAATATCTGGAACGCTACCTTGGAAAACTGGAAGATATTCCGCTGCCATCATATATCGAAGGTGAACTTGAAAACAAACCCTCCTCCCAGCGGAAAAGAGCTGAACGGTTCAAGGACTACACCGAACACGAACACCGCATGATGCGCGCCGGATACTGGGCGATGTGCGATCTCATAGACGCGCAGCTCGGCCGTCTTTTCGACCTCCTGGAAAAGACCGGCCAGGACGAAAACACAATAATAATCTATACATCGGACCACGGCGAGCTTCTGGGTGATCACGGACAGTACATAAAAGGCAGCATGATGTACGACTGCTCCATGCGCGTTCCGCTCATAATCTCATGGCCCGGCCGCTTCCCGGAGGGAGAACGGACTCAGGCCATGGTAGAACTCGGCGATCTGGCGCCCACCGTACTCGACGCCGCGGGCATAGAGCGGCATCCGGGGATGCAGGCGAAATCGTTATGGCCGCTACTTACGGGCGAAACGCATATCGGCGAATTTCGCAAAGATGTTTACGGGGAATACTTCAATTCGAACCCAGACGATGTCCCGGAATACAGGACGATGGTTAGAAACCGCAAATATAAGATTATAAGCAGTCACGGCGGAGAACCCGGCGAACTCTACGACATGGAAAACGATCCCGGGGAAAACAGAAATCTCTGGAACCATCCGGAATATTCAGAAATAAAGATCAAAATGCTTGAACGGGTTGCCGATCGCCTGGCCGAAACATGCGATCCGCTCCCGCCCAGAATAGGAATATATTGAGTTGCACGTGGATCCGTGGGATCCTTTGGCGGCGTAGATGCAAAGTTATTCACCGTGTGAAATATACGGGTTAGCCCGAAAATTTTACACGGTGACAAGTTTCACGTTGCAGGCAGGAGAATGGAAGAAGCTACTGCTAAAAAAATCGAGATTGTTCTGGTACATCCGGAAATACCGCAGAACACCGGAAACATCGGCAGGCTCTGCGTTGCGGTGGGATCAAGACTGCACCTTGTCCGGCCGCTCGGGTTTTCTCTCGACGACAAGTACCTGAAAAGGGCCGGTCTCGATTACTGGAAGCACCTTGACTTCAGCGTCCACGAGAACTGGGATGCGTTCCTCAATCGTTTTCCTGGCGCGGACATGCATTTTTTCACCACCCGGAAAGGGAAATTGCTCGGAGACACTGCTTTCAAGAAGCACGATTTTCTCGTTTTCGGTTCGGAAAGTTCCGGGTTCCCGGAATCCTTCTACACGGATTACGCTGGCAAACTGCGCACCATCCCCATGCCGGGAAAATACGCGAGAAGCCTCAACTTGTCCAATGCCGTATCTATCGCGCTCTACACCGCTCTAGCCCCGTTATTTCATGAAAAATCGATATTTTAGAGTTAATGGCCTGTTTATTAACAGGTTATATGAATTTTTCAAAATTACAAAATGCAATTTGAAAGAATAGAAGATTTTTCACCCGAAGGGCAAAGCCATTGCACTATATCAGCTTTGTTATCATCGACTTGCAGTAGTTACTACAGCTGCGTCTTGATGCCTCGTTGCTACAGCACAGTGGCTTTGCGAAATATACGGGCTGGCAGGCTGTCGGACTTTGTCCGACTGAACGCCTGCTAGTATTTGAAAAATAATAATTCAGCATTATTTTATCCGTTCCGGGTGCTACCACATGGTGCATTCGATTTTGACGCATGATAATCGAAGCAAAAGGCGATTCCGGCATATGGAAGTAATTTGTCCAAACTGCGAAACATCGATGCTGATCGAGGACGAACAGCTCGGGCTTTCCCACGAATGTCCGGCCTGTGGAAACCCGATGCCTATCCCGGAGCTGAGCGAGCAGGATCGCGAAAACTTTATAAAGAGCAACAGCAAAAAGGCCGCGTTCAGCCCCGAAGACACCAACCCGGAACTCGGCAGGAAGATGCTCGAGGAACCCGCCACGGAAATAACATCCATGTGGAAGGAACGCCTGGCGAACTCCTTTCACGTCGCGAATTTCGCCGAGGAAAACCAGGATTATGAAAGCTACGAACTGCATCGCGAAGCCGAGACCCTGGTGACATACAGACTCGACCGTTTCCTGCATCGCCTGCGTTTCAAGACCCCGGGCATTTTCGACGAATATTACAGGGTGCTGGTCCTTTCGGGCGCGTACTCGCTGAATTTCGTCGCACTGATCGTGCTTGCCCTCGGCATTATCCTCTACATCAGAGAAGATTCCTATCTTCTCATCTTCGGCTGCGCCGGTTTCTTCGCGGCATTTGTTCTGCACTATCTTTCATTCCGCTTTTCACGCGCCGGCTTGAAAATGATCCGGAGCCAGGTGCTCAAACTCTACAGCTACGACGTAATAAACGCTTTCGGCCTGCTATCGGCGGTTACCGTGCTGGCTTTGTGTTTCGCTGCAATTTTCTACGGAATAAGAGAAAAGAACTTTCTGAGAACACTTTTGCTCATGGTTCCCGCCCTGGCATCCGGGCATGCGGCCGTCCTTTTTCAGAATCCAGGAATCCTCAACGCCGGCCATTCGCCGGAACAGGCAACGCCGGGAGAGACGGGACTGGCCATCGTGGCCTATATAATGCGCCTTTTCATCCTGCTCGCGGGAGTGCTGCAATGCGCTATTCCTGTTCTGACTTTCATGCTTGTATGGATTCTTGTCAGACTGTTCCTGCCCAACGCCGATTACTCTCATGAGACGGTTCGTCATTTTGTCACCATCAGTTATTATATCGCAGGCATAGCCCTTTGCCCCATGTTCTTCTACCTCCTTTACCTTGCCTACAGCATCGGGCTTGATTTCTATAATACCGTCCTCTCAATGCGGCAAAACAACACATAAGCTTACCGGAGAAAACAAACAGGCTTTTTCTGCAATAGCTCCAATAGAATTAACCCCGTTATTTCATGAAAAATCGATATTTTACGCTTTTTACTGACTTTTTTTGAGGCTGAGTTGAGGCTAAAAATTTTGCCTTT
>CAZGYO010000082.1:0-9106 GCA_964530455.1 uncultured Victivallales bacterium | reverse complement strand
TCGATTATCCGATATTATATTTCTTGAATTGTGGAAGGAATATAAGTCCAATTTTGCTTAAATCAAATATTCGACATTAAAAATCGTCCCTAAGGATAAAAAAGTTCGTTTATGAAAAATGAAAATCTTGATTATAAACTACTTAACACAACCCGACCACAGAAGATTATTTTACTGCAAGTACATCGGGTCGAAGTTCATGGATGAAATCTACGGCTATTCTGTTGTACAGGTCCAATGTTTTTCTGGACCAGAGGATATGGTTGACGCCGGTCTCGATAGGCGTGGCAAGAAGAGGAAGAATCACCGAAAGGCCCACGTCATAGTCTGTGGACCAGCTTGAACCTTTCCAGAGCAGCTTCCCGTTACGGGTGTCGTATACCCACAGCTTCATATGCACATAGTTATAGGCGACAAGCAGTAGCCAGATGTGGTCCTGTGTCACTACTTCCCCGAGTACCAGTGCGTCGCTTCCCTGTTTTCTGGCGACCCGCAGCGCGTCCAGAGCGGTAAAGGGTAACGAAGCCATCTGATCGGTCTCGGCCACGCTTGCACAGGGCCCTATGAGAGAAAAAGCCCCGCAGACCGCCTGTCTTCCGCGTTCGGCGGCCTCGGGATACCAGGAGACATTTTTAAACGGGTAGATGGTAAAGGATCTGGGATACACATTGGTGAAACCGTAATTCTCTGAGTCGACGGGCATATAGGTATGGTGATATGGATAGTTGATTCTGCGCACGGTCCCGCACCCAACAAAGAGCAGGGTCAGAACAGCAGATAGCCATAAGGCGGATATTTTCTTTTTTATATTCATATTTTCATCAACTGGCCATGCGTTTTTTTTTGCGAGTTACAATATATATCAGCGCTAAGTTTTTTCCAACACTTTTCCGACCCGGTTAAAAGCCGCGTGGTCTGATATCCGCGGACTTTCCGTATATCCGCGCGTACAGAACTCTTGCTTCCGGGGAATTGGGGTCCGCGAAAACCGCGGATTTGACCAGACGTTTTGCCAGAAAGGTGTTTCCTGCCCGGAGGGCCGCCTTCGCGTCTTCCGTCCAGATACGCGAATTGCGCAGATCTTCAGGGAGTATAACTTTGAACACAAAATACTTTCTTTCGATGAAATTGTGTGGTTTCCGCGGTCTTATTCTGTAGAAATACCTGAGTTTCATTGAGTCGGCGAACATTCTGTGTACTGGAGAATATTGGGGTATTTCGATTGCGCCGGCGCAGTATCTCGGGGAATTTTCGCTTCCGGGCCCCAGATCGGCAAAGTATCCGCGGTCGAAAATAAAGTAAGCTACCTTGTATCTCTCGCAGAAATCTCTCAGGTCGATCTCGGTACCGAAATACATTGTCTTAAGATATTCCTCCACCCGTCTCCGGGTTTCGCCCAGTTCGAATTTCGGCTGAAGCACGATCCTGGCATCGGCGTATGTCTTAAGCATGGGCGAAAGGACGAAATCGGCAAGTATTGTTTCGCCGACGGTGTTTTCGGTTCGCAGCCAGTAAATCAGGCCCATTGTTTCGGGAAGGTATTCGGCCCTGTAGTCGCGTCGCCCGGCAAGATAGAAAGATATATCGGCGACGGAAGCGGCTACGACAACGGCCAGCGATATAAAAACGGTTCTGGACGCGATCCCGCGGAGCCGTTTATAGTTCCCGCAGGCCAGCACGCCCATGGAGACACAGAGGAAGGGTGATGCGAGGGCGTGAAATCTGACCATAAAAACATATAGGAGAAAAAAGCAAAACCCCATACCGGAAGGGATCAAAAGCAAAGGCATGGATTTTTTCAGGGCGTTTCTCGCTCGTGAAGTGAACAGCGACAGGGCAAAAAGCGCCGGCAGAGCATAGAGCATGCCGGGAAAGAGGTAGTGGGTCATCCTGAACGTGGCGGAATGAAGCGCCGGGGTCCACATGATCCTCGAGTCGTAATCGAGGAGCAGAGGGTTCAGTGGTTTTACATTTAAAAAGCGGATCTTCGCGGCGATGAGCCTGAAGAAATGTGAATAATGGCCTGGATACGGGTTCAGGGCGCTGAGCGACAGCCAGAGAAGCAGGAGTCCGCAAACAACTCCGAGCAGAGTATATGTCCGTTTTCTTGAACTGCGCGCATCAAGAAAAAACGCGGCGAGGAAAAGCGCTCCTAAAAGGACAAAGAACGTTGGGGAAAGCAGAAAGTGGTGTGCCTGCAGGTAGGGCACGAAGAGTCCGGCAGCGCTTGCCGACACAAAAATACAGGCGAACAGGCGTCGTCTTTTAGCGTTGAGAATGCCGCCCGCGAAAAGCCTGCCCAGCTCAAGCAGGGCCCATATTCCGAAACACAGCTGAGCCATGTCCCAGCTTGCCAGCGAGAGGAAGACGGCGATTCCTGAGCATAGAAGAAGGATTGAGGACCGCGGCCGCCTGAGCGCCCAGGCTATCAGCACAAAAGAAAGCAGGATAAGGGGTATGGCGAAGTTCTCCCTTATCAGGTCCTGGCCTGTCGCCCGTGCGATCGCAGAAGGCGAAAATGAATATATCAGGCCCGCGAACAGGGCGAAGGGCCAGGGACATCTGAGCGCGATCAGCCAGAGAAATACAAGTCCCGCGCCCAGGCTTATCCAGAGCCTGATCTGGGTTCTCATGAACGCGGGTATCTCCGGATGGTTCTCGTATCTGTGGGAAGGCGGTCTTTCCCTGACCAGAGAGCGGTATATACGGCATCCGTATCCCAGAAAATACTCCAGGCTGAGCGACATCTGTCTTGAGATATCGACATTCTCGAATCCGGCGAGTTCGGGATCGGTTTCGGGGAGTTTTCCGTTGAGCGCTATATCCCTGCTGTACCCGTACATCATGGCGCTTTCGATGGTGAACGGGACGAATCCCAGTTTCTCTTTTTCCCTGGAAAAGTGGTAATCCCTGACGGAAAACGCAAGCGCGACAAGCAGCAGGAAAATTACGGTTTTGAATACGGCGGAGAGTTTTTGCATTTTGAGCCGCATCAGTATTCTTTTCTGAGATGCGAGGACGGGATTCCCATCTCTTCACGGTATTTGGCAACCGTCCTTCTTGCGACAGGCAGGCCCGACTCCTTCAGTTTTTCGGAGATGGCGCTGTCCGAGAGAGGTTTCGCGGTATTTTCACGGGATATCATGTCCCTGATCTTCTCCATGACGCTCCTGCTGGAGAATTTTTCTCCGTCCTCTGAACTGTAACCGGTAGAGAAAAAGAACTTGAACTCGAAGAGCCCCGCGGGAGTCTTTATATACTTGTTTGCGATTGCCCGGCTAACGGTGGTCTCGTGCATGCCTATCTTGTCGGCAACCTGCTGCATTGTCAGGGGGCGCAGGTGTTCGACTCCTTTTTCAAGAAAATCGTGCTGTGTATCCACGATCACTTCGGCGATCATGTAGATGGTGCTCCTTCTCTGCGAAAGGCATTTGATGAACTGCTTGGCTCTGAGCAGCTTCTCCTTAATGTAGTCGCGTATTTCCTCGCTGGTGGCGGGATCCTCGATCATTTTTCTGTAGAACGAAGATATCCTGAGTCTCGGAGCGGAGTCGTCGGCGCAGTGTATCAGGTATTCGCCGTCAACCTTTTCCACGGTGACCTCCGGCGTAACAAAAACGGGGTTATTCGGGGACAGCACGGTACCGGGCTGCGGGTTGAGCACGCGAATCTGATCTATCAGGTCATGGAGTTCCCCGATGGATATGCCCATACTTTTCGCCACCAGTGGAAGTTTGTTCCGTCCTATGTCGTCGAGATGCTTTTCGACGAGTTCTCCAAGAGGGCCATTATCCTTGCCGGCGGCTTTGAGCTGGAGCATGAGGCATTCTTTCAGGTCGCGCGCGGCGATTCCCGGCGGTTCGAGGTTCTGGACGGTATCGAGGACCTTGCGGACTTCGCGCATTTCGGCTCCGGAGACCGTCGCGATATCGGCGAGATGGCTTCTCAGGTAACCCTTTTCATCGACGCTGCCTATGATAAGTTCAGCTATCTGTCTTTGCCTCTCGTCAAGGTCGAGAATGGACATCTGGTTGAGCAACTGTTCCTGGATGGAGGGTTCCTGTGTCAGGGAATTGAAAAAATGCTGTCGTTTCTCTTCGTCCTCTTCGGTGAAATCCGTTCTGGAATGCGACGGGGGAAGCTGGTCGCGCCAGGAATCCGCGAGCCGAAGCAGTTCTTCGAGTTCGCGTTCATCCTTATCACCCGAGCCGGAAGCTCCGTCCTCGTTATCCGCCGCGGAAAGATCGCCGGAAAGGTCCTCGTTCGGATGGCTCTCCTGTTCGAGAACAGGGTTCTCCTCAAGTTCCTGGCTTATCCTCGCCTGAAGTTGCAGGAGCGGCGCCAGGAGGATTTCCAGAGACTGGATCTGCTGGGGAGCCAGAATCTGCTCCTGTCTCAATTCCTGGTTCTGCCGCAATACTGGTCCGTCCATGAATAACCGTATCCTCTTTTCCGTGGTTGCCACCGAGATCTCCTGCATAAAACGAATAACCGGCAGGCTGAAACACCGCGTTCCGGCTCTGCCGGACAAACGGTACAGATGAAAAATACCATAAGTATTCGCAGATACAGATGGAAAGTCGTAAAAATTATGCTTTTTTCAGAATGTGGCTGAAAACATTGCGGAGCGTGGAAATTGAAATTCGGGATAAGCATACTTGGCAGCGGAAGCACTGGAAACTCGATTCTCCTTGACTACGGAGACGAGGCGCTGTTGCTGGACGCTGGGTTCAGCAGGAAAGACATGCTGCGCAGGATGGGAGTTCTCGGCATCGACCCCGGGAAGGTCCGGGCGTTGCTTGTCAGCCACGAACACGAGGATCACGTCAGGGGCGCTCGCGTGCTAGCCGACCATCTCGGCATACCCACCTACGTGTCCCCGGCCACTTACAGGCATCTGGAATCGAAAAGAAGAACAGGGAAAAAAGTTATCCTTTTCGACAATGGAACGGAGTTCGGCATCGGGTCTTTCCGTATCCGGCCGTTCCGGGTACCGCACGACGCCGTGGATCCTGTGGGATTCCAGATACAGGCCGGAAATCTGAAGATCGGCATAGCAACAGACCTCGGACACATAAGCAGTCTCGCGCGTCGGAACCTGGAAGCCTGCGACGCTCTGATTATCGAGAGCAACCACGACGTGAAGATGCAGCGGGATTCCAGGCGCCACATAAGATTGCAGAGACGTATACTCGGAAAAAACGGTCATTTGAACAACGATGAAGTGCTCGAAGCTCTTGACAAGCTTCTCACTGAGCGCACAAAGCATCTTTTTCTGCTGCATCTTAGTTCAGACTGCAATGATGCTGAACTGCTTAGGACTTTAGTTCTTTCCAGGCTGGCAGAAATTGACCGCGCCGATATATTATTAAGCGTCGCCCCTCATAACGAGACAGTGCCGACAATATGGCTTTGAAGGGTACAAACCGCAACATTTTTTTGAACCGAGAATATGCCTGAAGAAGAGAAAAAAAAACCGACTGAACCAGATATCCCGGAAAGCGACTCCGGAGACGTCCCGGAAGAGAAACGCAAAACCGGTATTATTCCGCGCCCCAAGCCCAGGGGGGCAACCTCCCAGCTTGCCGAGGGCGGCGAAGACGCCGAACCTTTAACCTCTGACACGATATCCATTAAACGCCCACTCCTCGAAAAGAAGAAAGAGGACGTGAAAGACGCGTCGAAGACAGATGAGGAACCGCCCGAAAAGGAAGAGGAATCCAGGATACTGAAGATTTTCTGTCACAACTGCGGCCAGAAACTCGATATGACGCAACTTGAGCCTTTCTCAAAGATCGAATGCCCGGCCTGCAACGCGGAGATCATAGTGCCCAGCTGGTTCGACAACTATCTGCTTGAGGAGAAGAGCGGCATAGGGGGCATGGCGGTTGTATATCGGGCGCTTGACCTGGCGCTCGACCGTGAAGCCGCGATAAAGGTCCTTGATCCGGAAGTGGCAAGCGATACCCAGCGTAGAAACCTTTTTCTGCACGAAGCGCGCACAGCGGCGACAATAAACCACTACGGAGTTCTGCCTATATACACATGCGGGGAATTCGAGAACAAGCCATATATCGTAATGCAGTGGATGGAGGGCGGAGCGCTGGAAGACTTGCTGAAAAACGACTCCGGCCCGATCGAGGTGGAAAAGGCGGCAAAATGGATGAAGGATGTCACCGAGGGGCTGGACAACGCGAATCGGCACGGGATAATCCATCACGACGTAAAGCCGGGAAACATAATGCTCGACGGAGACGGGAATGCGAAGATCGGCGACTTCGGTATCGCGCAGGCCATACATGACGCCGAATCAGAGGCAATCTCTCATCTTATAGCAAACTGGGCAAGCCCGGACTACGTAAGCCCGGAGAAGGCGCTGACAGGCAAAGAGGATCACAAAGGCGATATATACAGCCTCGGCGCAACATTCTACCATTTGCTTACCGGCGATCCTCCGTTTAAGGCGGAGAACCACAAAGAACTGATAAAAGCCCGGCTGGAAAAAGATCCGAAAGCGCCGAATGAGCTACGGAAGGAGATCCCCGATAAGTTATCGGACCTCATAGTGGGGATGATGGCGAGAAGCCCGGAACTACGTCCGGGATACAGGGATATATCCTCTTCGCTTGACGATATGCTCAAGAATAAATCTTCCCAAAAAGGGAAAACAGCCGACAAGCAGGCGGTACCGGAAAAACGGATGGGCAAGACTCTGGCTGTAAACGGCGAACACAAAAGCAAGCTGGAAAACATCATGAAGGGCCTGCCGACTTCAAGACGCGTCGGCATACTTTCGAAGATTAAAACCGCATGCATACTCATAATCCTTTTCGGCGGCACATATCTGGCCTGGAAAAATGGATGGATCGACAATATCGTGCAGTCCCTGAACCGGGTCGGCGAGCACGACCGCATACCCGAAGCCACCGATTACTTTGTCGGGGGCGTTCCTGATTTCGCGCTGAACGAGGCGGAAAAAAGCCTTAACGACACAGAGTCTGACCTGGCGACAAAGAAACAGGCCGGAGTCCAGGTCGCCTTCGGCAACTATCTCATGCGTCACGAGAACGCGAGGCAAATCTGCAATGTACTTGCCGAGAGACTCTCCTCCTTCGATGTTTCCGAGGATGATCCCGCGATGATGATAGTGCGCTATATGGGCGCCTCCGCCCCCGATAGGGCGAAGCTGATCAAGGTCATGCGGAGAAAGGACGCGCGCTGGCTCCAGGCCGCCTACATGGCCGTTTATCTGCGCGGACTCTATGACAAGAGCAGCCCGGCAGTCATACACGATGCGGCCGAGAACTATTCTGAGATAGCTGGAAGGGTGAATCTGTCCTGCTGGACAAACGCATGGAAAGGAAGGATATCCCACTGGGAGAATTGGATCGGAAACGGCATCGGGGACTACTCCTTTCTGGAGCCGCTGATACGTTCGGTAACTCCGGAACGACGGCCTGAAGATGCCGTTCCGGCACAGGACACCGGCGACTCCGCGATCTACACCCCCCCCGGCGCCGGAACGGAGGATTCGCTTCCCGAACTCTCCGGGATAAATATCGGCGACCTTACGGCCTCCTGGCTGAAAGAGCACAGGGGTTTCGCTTCCGACAGGCCGAGACCGCCGGACTTTGACATAAGCCTGGTCATGGCGGCTCCCTATCTGGGCAAGCTCGATTCCGCCCGGAGGGATTCCGAGAAAAGGCGGCTGTCGCAGATCGTCGGGCTCAAGAGATACCTCTGCATGATGATGATGCGTAACTCTTATACCGGCAAGGAACTGATGCTCAAAAACGGCAACACGCTGAAGGGAAGCGTCATGGCGAATCCCAAATATATCTCCATCAAAACAGACGGCAAGAGAAGACGTATCCAGTGGAGCAACATCAGCCCGGAACAGTTTGCCATCTTCCTTCATCACTATGCACAATTCCGTTATAAGGCCGCAGGCGGTGACAGCGCAAATTCCAAGCAGCGATATGAATCGGCATGGGAATTTCTTCGAACCGCGATATTCTGCGACTGGTACGGCTTTTACCCGCAAGCCGTAAAACTCGCAAAGCGTGCCGTGGCGCTGGATTCCCGCCTTGAAAAAGACGTAAAGCAGTATATAATGAATTAAACTGTTTTTAGGGAGCCAGTTTCAAAACTCCCCGTGAACCGCATTGGGAGCTCTTTAGCCCGGTTGCTTCACGAAGCCGGTGCGGCGGTCGGGACAAAGCAGGCAACTAACTATGCCCGTTCCCGCATCGGCATGGCCTCGCATCCAAAAGAGAAGCGAGGGACACGGAAGTTTTTTTGACCTCAACAGACGGCTGAAACATGCGGATAGCTAAAAAGCTTTTTCTTTTCATAACCGGCATTGTCTTTCTTATTTTCCTGGTTCTTCTGGTTTTTCTGTCGCTGCGTATCGTCGCGATCCACGATTCTCTCGAGTCGGACGTCTATGATATTTTCAGAGAATCTCTGGACGATTATGTCAGCGGGATCACCTCTTCGGAAGCCAGAGCGCTCTCCATATCGCTTAAGAACACCTGCACGACCGTTGATATGGGGATGCGCATGTATTTGGAGAATGGTTTTTCTGCTTCGGAAGCAGAGTCTTTACTGAAAAAGTTCAGAAATACAATAAACCATGTCGGATCCGCCTTTATTTATTACCCTTCCGGCGACGGTTCACATGAAGAGAAGGTTCTGTTTATAGATCAGGAAGATTCCATCGGCAGAGACCCCCTGCCCTGTTTTCGGGAATTTTCCGAACTGATAAAATCCGTCCGGGGCATTTCCGGAATGAAGCTGATATCCAGGTCCGAAGCCGGGATGGACCCCGAGGTTATGCTTTTTCTTTATGTCATCGACGGAAAGAAAAGCGGAGAGAAGCTTGTAACGGGTCTGGAAATAGAACTCGAGTCGTTTTTCGAAGCCGTGAGCCATCCGGACCTCCCCGGTTCCGGAGGCGCTTTCGCAAGCCTGATTTCCTGCCTCGGGACACAGGTAAGCTTGACGGCAGACGAGAAGAAAGCGATGGAGAAAGACCAGACAATGATAAAACTTCTCGTGCCCGTTCGTGTCGATTCACAGGATGAGGACTGGTTCTACGAGCGTG
>CAZGYO010000081.1:0-9129 GCA_964530455.1 uncultured Victivallales bacterium | reverse complement strand
AGGCAGATGAGGGTCGGCGGCTCGACGATCAGCTCGCCCGGCGTCGTCGCCGGCGCTTCTTCCTCCTGAGAATACAGTTCGGCGGCAGTGAGAAGCAGGATCGCGGCACATACTATTATTATATGTCTGATCATTTTAGTTCCTCCTCCTGAAAATCTCGATACCGGATAGCATCGGGTTGTCTCTTAGCGCGGAAAACTCGAGCGTGAGTTGCCCGTCTCCGAGCTCGACTTCGAATTCTCTGGTCAGGGCCTTGTTCCGGCCGCCGGCGGCCTGAAAAACATCCAGGTTTCCCAGGACGGTTTTCCCGTTCGCGCTGATGCTGAAGACGCGTTCGCCGGCATTTTTCCTGAAAGCTTCGTTGAAATGAAGGCGAAGCGCGTATCTTCCGTTTTCCAGCTCGAACAGATATTTTTCCATGCCGTAGCGTTCCCGCAGGAGGACGTGCTGCAGAGGAGTACCGGAAACCTTGCCGCGGCGCATGACATCGCCCGACTTGCCGATCCAGCCCCAGGAGCCGGATTCGTATTTTTTGTCGGCCGCCCAGCGATTGCCTGCAGGGTCGAGGTAGGCGATCACGGCCCCGCAGTTAACCCGCAGTACGGGTTCGCCCAGCGGCTCCGGCGCCGATCCGGCATCCACACCTTCCTCTTCTTTTAGCAGCATCTCCCTGGGCGGCGCCGTGCGGGGGCCGTAGTGCGGCTTCGGGCGGCCCTTCTCGTAGGGGCCGATGTCCGGGGCGTCGCCCTCGTAGTCCTCGTTGATGTTCGGGATTGCCACACCGGCGTCGATCAGCGGCGAGCCGTCCGCGGGGGCCAGGTCCACCGTCTCGGGGTCTACCAGCGGGTCCTGGTTGGAGTTCGCATAGGTGGCCTCCTCGGCGTCGGCGAAGATGTCGTAGCTCTCGAAAGTGACGCCGTGCTCTTCGAGCCCGGTAGCCTCTGAGAACTCCTTGAGGGTGCGGAACTGCTACTTCTCGCTACCCCGTGGGCCAGCGGTGAACATCCAGTCCACGCGGTCGCCGGCCACGCGGTAGGCGTTGTAGTCGCGCACGGTTCTGTGGGTGTCGTTCACGTTCAGCACGCTGCGCTTTCTGCGGGCGTCCTTGTCGATGTCCGGTCCACAGAACACGTTGTTGTGGAAGACCTCATCGGAGGTGAAGTCCATGCCCTGGTGGCCGTTCAGGAAGTTGTGGAAGGCCAGCACGTTCTTGCCGCTGGCCAGTTTGAAGGCGCCGCTGGCGTTGTAGACCACGTTGCGCACCCAGTAAACCGGGCCCTGGTAGACGGGCTGCACGCTGAGCGGCGTAGCCAGGCAGTTGAAGCAGCGGTTGCGCATGATGCGGGTGTTCGCGAAGCTGCCGTCGGCCTCGATGAAGTTGTCCGTGGCGTTGTACAGGTCGTTATTGTAGATGTCGATCGCGCGCGCCTGCTGGCCGAAGAAGGGGTCCTCCATGGCGCTGGTGAAGACATTGATGACGTCCCAGAAGTTCGCCGCGTAGTTGTAGCAGATGACATGGCCCTTGCCGGAGACGTTCACGGCGTAGCCGGCCTCGGTCTTGCCCCAGGCGCCGCCGCTGCGGGGGTTGAACCGATCGCCGGGATTGCGTCCGATGAACCGGTTATCCGCGATGTAGAAGTTCTCGCTGCGACCGTCCTGGGCGAGGACGCCGTGGACGATGTTCTCCATGCGGCAGTTCTTCACGGTCAGACCTTTGCAGCCCATTACCCCCTGGAACCCGCCGTGGAACGCGATGTCTGTGTTTCTGATCGTCAGGTTCTCAAAATGGAGGTAGTCGGCCGCCATGATGTTGAACAGATTGAAGTTGCCGCCGCCGTCGATCACCACCTCGCCGTCGCCGACGCCCATGATGGTGATCGGTTTGTCCGGCGTCCCGTCGGCGACGAGGGTAATTATCCCGTGCAGCCAGCGCTGGTGCGGTTCGCGATAGTTGTAGCGGTCGATACTGTAATGGCCCGGATGCAATTTGACGATCGTCCCCGGCGGCGCGGCGTTGGGATGCACGGTCTGATAGCAGTCACACCAGGTGTTGAATCCGTTGACCGCGTGCATTATACTCCGGTAAGCCGGTTTCTCCTTCTCACCCTTGTAACGGGGCGGATAGACGTGCCGGATCTCACCGCCTTCGAAAGGCCTGGGTTCGGCTCGCGTTCTGAGGGTTTGCGTGAACGTCGCGTCGCCCTCGACGCCGTCGGGATCGACCAGATTCAGGCGGACTTCGTACTCCGTGTCCTCCCGCAGATCGAGTATACTGCCGGTTAAGGCGTCAATGATCCTGGCTTCCTCCAGCCGCGAACCGCCCTCGCCCATCCTTGTTTTGTACTGAATCCGGCACAGCGGCAAAGCCTTGAGCCATTCGGAGGCGCCTGTTTCCCGGTACTCGACATCAGCGGCAGCGTTCCGGTTATCGTCACCGATGATACGCCACTCGAACCCGAGACAGATCAGCGTCTGAGGTTCAATAACCAATTCACCCGCCTTCACTGTGTCTTCGGCATAGACGTTAAGACACAGGACTGCGGAGAACACAGCGGAAATGAAATATCTCTTCATAAAAACACCTCAAGGTTTGATTTTTTTATTCGCCGGCATTTCGGCAATACTGCCGATACAGTAGATGTGTGTATCGCTTCTCAACAGCAACCGTCCGCCGGCCAGCGGGACGGGAGACGCGTCGAAACGGCTCTTGTCGGTTTCGATCACGTTGTGTGCAAGCAGCTTGAATTCAGAATCGGCCGCTACGACATATGTGCCCTGTTTCTGTGACACATAATATATTCTGTCTCCCGCGAGCAAGGGAGATGCGTACATCTCCTCCGGCACAAGCGGCGGCTTTTCCTGATACAGCACGTTTCCAGTTTCCGCGTCCGCGCAGAAAAAACCGTGCAGACGCTTACTCACTCTGTGCCCGTAGTTCGGCCAGAAAAGTTTGCCGTCGTGATATACGGCGGAGGACACGTAAGCACCGATACCATCTTTAGTCCAAAGCGGTTCCAGAGTTCCCGAAGAAACGTCCTGGTCAAGGTTCAGTGCAAGAGTGTTTATCCCGCGATGGGTGTTGTAGACGCAACTGTAGAGGATATCCCCGTTGATGATCGGGCTTCCGGCCACGTAGTCGCGCGCGCCCTCGCAAAACCATGTCCGCTGACCGGTAGCGGCATCATAGCCGGCTACCCCGCCCTTGACGTTCAGGATTATCTCCGGTTTGCCGTCACGGTCGTATATGACAGGGGTGGACCAGGTCCGCCCGATATCTTCTGCTTTCCAGAGGATTCTGCCGTTCTTTTTGTCAAGTGCGAGAAGCGCGCCGCATTCCGCCGCGGCGTTCACAATCAGTTTGTCTCCGCAGGAAACCGCCGAACCGGCAGACCCCCAACCGTCTATCCCGCCACCCGCGTCTGCATGCCAGACTTCTTCGCCTTCGTGCGAAAAAGCAAAAACCCCGGAATTACCCAGCAGTACATAGACCGCTTTTTCATCGAGCGCCGCCGTGGAAGCGGCATAGCCCGTCCACCGGGATCCCCCGGGGCCGCCTTGCCTTTCTTTACCGGTCGACTTCACGTCCTTTTGCCATAGAATCCCGCCGTCGGCCACATCTATACACAGTACATGGCGCTGCAGATTGCTGAAATCGTCCGATTTCTCGAACCGGTCGTAACCGGTATAGCACGTAAGAAATATTTTGCCGCCCCAGACCACCGGAGTAGAAAGGCCGGGCCCCGGCAGAGACGTTTTCCAGGCAATATTTTCCGTTTCACTCCATTTTAGCGGAAGATTTGCTATCCCGGTACTCGAAGATCCGTCGCGACCGTGAAAGCGAGGCCAGTTCACGGTGGGGGCCGACTGGCCCATCATATTCATGCATGCAGCCGAAAATAGAACCAGAACAACTGCCGGAAGCCTTAAACCTGTCTTCATTGTTTTCTCTCCTCTATATATTTGCCACATAGTTGGTCAGCAACTCTTATTTAGACGGTGTATTTATTTCCTCATACAGAGCGACTATGTTCTCGACCGGAATCTCTTTCATAACACTGTTGGAGGGGCCGATAACAAATCCGCCGCCTCTGCCGCAGATATCGACGAGTTTTCGCGCTTCTTCCCGCACATCTTCCGGATTCCCGAAAGGCAGCGTGCGCTGAAGGCTGACCGCGCCGTGCAGCACGAGGCTGTCACCGTATTCCGACTTGAGCTCGAAGGGATCCATGCATTCCGGCTGTATAGGATTGAGTATGTCGAGCCCGGCCTCAATCAAATCCGGGATGATCTCGCCCATATCCCCGTCCGAATGCATGAAGATTTTCACTTCGGGATTGATGCCTTTGCAGCGTTTGATGAGATTCAAGAGTCTCGGCTTATCGAACTCGCGCCATATTTCAGGCGACATCATCAGGCGATCCTGCATTGCAACGTCTCCGTGGATGTGTATCACATCAACACCCGCTTCCGTAAACCTGATCGCGCAGGATTCGGCATACGCGTAGAAGCGGTCATACATGCCGTGGGCGATTTCCGGATTGATTATGAAGTCGCACAGGGTGTTGTCCATGCCCCGCAACTGCCATATTTCCTTGAAAGGCTGGCATACCCATCCCTCGACCACGGCATCCTCTTGTTTAAGAATTTCGACTTTCCCGGAAATCTCCTCCACGGTTTCGGCCAGCAGTTCACCTTCCGGGAACGGGTAGTCCTCGAGCTGCGCCGTGCTTTCGATGTTCTGAAGAGGGTTGTGGACAATGTACCCTCCCTTTTTCACGCGGCCGTCGTCCAGCACCCTGGCGTCCGGGTCTTCTTTATATTCCACCGGTATAAAAGCAGAAACCCTCTTTCCACGCTCTTCCGGCCAGTCGAGTTTCGGATGAATCCCGCGCCAGAGATCTATCCCCAACGCCTTCTCGGACTCCCCGTAATCCCCGACCCCCAGGTATTCGTTGAGCGCTCCCATCGCGTTCGCGTCTATCCAGAGAAAAGAGGCGCACCGGTCCGGTTCTCCGTGATTCAAACTCGTAAGGACTCTTTCACGTGATTTCATCATTCTTTTACCATAAGAACCAGTTTCAAAACTCCGCGTGAACCACATTGGGAATCCGTTGGGCGACAGGCTCTTTTGGCGCAAATATCACGCCTCCATGAGCGACTAAGCTCGCAGTCAGGCGACGCACAGGCAGGCCGCCGCGGATAGTTTTGAAATTGACTCATAAGTTTCTTGCTTATTTTTCCTGGCATTGCTGGCATTGTATCTGACCAATGCGCCGTCAGTAACCTACTGTGTAATGCCGAGAATGAAAAGTGATTATATTGCGGGATTTTATAAACTTATTGCGCCCCCCCCGCACTGCGGGTCTATTTGCGCGCATCCCGCGGGTTCAGCGACCCCTGCCTGTACCCGCCCGTATCCAGAAGAACTTTCCTGAACCCCATCCCGAGGAGTTTAACGTAAACTTCATCCTTAAGTTCGAAAAACCTGTGAAAATATATTTTTCTGAGTTCCAGTACGGCGCTGTCATCCATGACCCTGACCCGCGAGCCTCTGAACCCGAGTTCGGAAAGCCATGCTTCGGCTCTTTCAGCCATCGCCATCGACTCCTCTGTCAGCCCGGTCCCGTATGGTATCCTGGAGGCCATGCACGCCGACGACGGCAGGTTCCAGTTCGGGATATCCAGTTTTCTCGCCAGAAACCGTATTTCTTTCTTGCCAAACCCGGCTTCCGCGAGCGGATGAATTATCCCGGCCTCATCAGTCGCCTTCATGCCCGGACGGAAGTCCCCGTAGTCGTCGGTGTTCGTACCGTCGGCCACTTTGTATATTTCGAATTCAGCCGCCGCGGCCTTGACATTTTTCATGATCTCCCGCTTGCAGAAGTAGCATCGTTCCGTAGTGTTTGCCCTGACTTCGGGCACTGAAAGCGGATCCAGTTCCAGCTTTCTAATCCTTATCCCCTCCTCCGCGGCCCAGCACAGAGCGAAACTCGTCTCACGCACGGGCGACATCACAGACTTCACGTGTATTGCAAGCGCGAGATCTCCAAGTTCGTCTCTTGCGAGTTTCGCAAGAAGCGTGCTGTCAGTGCCCCCTGAAAAGGCTATCGCGAGCCCGCCTGTTTCCCGGATGAACCCGCGCAGCTCATTTTCTTTGCGCCTGAGTTCGGTCACGCCTGTTCCCCGCTGTCGGGGTCGACAAGTATCTCGCGTTTCGCCCCCCCTCCAGTCGCCGGCCCGATTATCCCGCGGTCCTCCAGTTCGTCTATGAGCTCAGCGGCGCGGTTGTAGCCGATCTTAAGACGTCTCTGCAGATAGCTCGTACTCGCTTTGCGGTCTGTAAGGACCACCTCGAGCGCCTTCTTGTAAAGGTCTCCGTCGTCGCTTTCAACGTATTCTAATATCTCCGGAGCGAGATTCGGGCCGCCCTCCTCTGAATCTTCATCACTTTCATCGGCCCCTGCGGAGATGACGGCTTCGTCGAATACCTGATCTCCCTGGTCGGATACAAACTTCACAACGTTTTCAATCTCCCTGTCAAGAACCATCGCCCCCTGCAACCTCTCCATATTCGCGCTCCCCGGCGGTATGAAAAGCATGTCGCCGCGACCCAGCAGCGCTTCCGCGCCCTTCTTGTCGAGTATGACGCGGCTGTCAACGATTGAGGTGACCTGGAACGATATCCGCGTCGGAAGGTTCGCCTTTATCACGCCCGTTATTATATCGCGGCGCGGGGTCTGGGTCGCCAGAACCATGTGGATCCCGACAGCCCGCGCCTTCTGCGCGAGCCGCGCAATGGAAGTCTCCACGTCGGACTTTGCTATCATCATGATATCGGCAAGTTCATCTATTATTATAACCACATACGGCAGCCGTTCTATGGGGTTTCCATCCTCATCCTCGAGCGCCGGCCCGCTTTCAGGACGCGAATTGAAAAGGGCCAGGTTTCTGACCCCGGCCTTTGCAAGTATCTTGTAGCGCTTCTCCATCTCGTTTATGGCCCAGCGCAGAGCCATGGGCACTTTTTTCGGATCATTGACAATCTGGGTGATAAGGTGCGGCAGGGACGTGTACACCTCGAACTCAACGACCTTGGGGTCAACCAGAATAAGACTGAGTTCCTCCGGTGTAAACCTGTACAGAAGGCTCATTATCAGCGCGTTGATACAGACGCTTTTCCCGCTTCCGGTAGCGCCTGCAATAAGAAGATGCGGCGCTTTCGCGAGGTCGGTGACCACAACCTTCCCGCCCACGTCCTTGCCGAGTATGATCGGAATCTCGCCCCGGTTCTTATTCCATGAATCGGATTCCATCATAGCACGGATGGAAACCGCGGCGGTGGTTTTGTTAGGTATTTCTATGCCCACTGCGTTCTGCCCGGGAATGGGGGCCTGTATCCTGATGCTTTTGGCCTGCAGATCCATTGCTATATTGTTGCCTAGAGCGCTTATTTTCTCCACCTTCACACCGGGCGCCGGAGAAATCTCCAGCCGTGTGACTCTCGGACCTACAACGGCCCCCACCACTTCGGCGCCAACGTTGAAGCTGTCGAGAGTCGCCTGCAGAATCTCTTTGGATTCTTCTGTGTCCGCCTTGTCCTCTACGGAACCTTCACGAACCTTCTCCAGCATGGATATAGGCGGAAGCATGTATCCTGAGGAATCCATACTTCGAGCCTTTTTCGATTTTAAATTTTCGACCGTCGAAACCTGTTCCGGCTCCTCTTCTGGTTCCTCATCCTTCGCAGCCTGTTCGCGACGCGCATTTTCGCGTTCGGCCTGTTTATCTTTCAACGCCTGCAATCGTTCTTCACGCTGGCGGACGCGCTGCTGCCTCAGCTCTTCGTCGGGATGTTCTCGTTTCCGCTTCTGCCTGCGTAATTCCAGATAAGCGCTAAGAACAGGTTGCCAGTCACCCAGCCAGATGAATACCAGGCCGGCACCAAGAAAAACCACCGCGACCACAGCTGTCCCTACAGTTCCAAACACGTCCCTGATAAGTCCCGCATCTACCGAAAGTTCCGGCGCCGCAAGTTTTTGCCCGACCACGCCGCCGGACAACGCCGAGAATGGCCGGCCCGGATGTCCTATCCCCAGTTCCTTTGTAATAGCAATAAAATTCTGCGGCCACATCGCGGCAAGAACAGTAATGCCGAAGGATGCCGCTATCATGGCCCCTACGTAGCCTCGTCTTTTCGTCGGAACCGATATAAGCGGACGAAGCGAAGTCAGCGCCAGGAGAAACAAAATCGGATATGCCGCCAGGCCGAACAGATAAAGAAATATACGAGCGAAATGCGCACCCGCCGGCCCAATCCAATTCTGCAGCGGAGCCTTGCTTCCACCTTCGAGAACCGCCAGGTCCGAAGCGTCATGCGTCAGCAGCGACATCAAAAAAAGCAGCACCGCCGTCACAAGCAATACGTCCCTGAAACGGAAGCCGACCCCCTCATTTTCCTTTTTTTCTGCGTTTTTCATATTTCAGAAATACCAGTACCTGTTAATCTAAAAAGCAGTTGCCGCAGCGTGCCGTGGATTTATTCTTATTTTGAGCGACGCTGTGGCAAGCACTGCGAACTCCAAATGAGGGTGAAGACGCGGTGCGATACGGTAACCCGCAGGCATTAATTGCAAAAACCTTTTTTCACAAATAGTTATCGGCCTGATTAGCTGCATGATCTTAACCATCAAAATTTTAATGTCTCTTTTTGCAATTCGACTGCTTCTTTTAGGGTCAAAATTTATTATGATTCATTGAGCCGGTTTCAAAACTCCGCGTGAACCGCGTTGCTAGCGCAGGCCGCTCGGCCACGGAGAGTTTTGAAATTGGCTCTCATACTATACCAGCCCGAACAGGCTTGTCCAAGATTATTCCAACCCTTATTTCCAAGATACATATCCCTGGGGCAATATAAAATCCGGCCCGGCCCGTTTTTAACCCGCATATTTCAGAAAGCCACTGCGGTCCTGAGCACGGCTTTGCCGTGCATATACGGATTCACGGGGCGCAACTGTTGACCTACATGAAGCCGGCTGGGGTCAAGTCCGGCTTGTTGATCAATTTCAACGTCACGAAGCTCAAGAATGGCATCAAACGGTTCGTTCTGTAATCCTTCGTGCTCTTCGTGTC
>CAZGYO010000080.1:0-9130 GCA_964530455.1 uncultured Victivallales bacterium | reverse complement strand
TGCAGATTCTGAAAGTTTTGGAATATCCAAAACCTTTTCGAATATGCACTAATTAGTTTATTGGCAATAAAAAACTTATGGACATAATTCAAAAAACGGAAAACCGGAAGGCGAAGTTATTGCAGCAGATCCGGCTTGCTGTTAAGCATTTGCAGTAGTTGCTACAGCATCATGCTGAACAGCTTCGCATTCGCACACCCGCTACTGTGAGAAAACGCAAAAAGCTTGTCGCCGCAATAAGCGGAGGAGTCGATTCCAGCGTGGCCGCCGTGCTCGCTCTGGAATCCGGCGCCGAGGTCATAGGAATCACACTAAAACTGCGCAGTTGCGGCCCGGAAACAGGCAACGGGCGCGCGTGTTGCGCGTCCGATGATTACAGCTACGCCAGAGACGTTGCCGCAACTCTCGGCATCCCGCACTATGTACTGGACGTGGAACGCGAATTTCGCGAATCCGTGCTGTCCTACGCCTGGAACGAGTATAAGAACGGCCGGACACCGAATCCGTGCGCCCGCTGCAACAGGCGCCTGAAATTCGGCCTTCTGATGGACCACGCTAAAAAACTCGGCGCGGACGGTCTCGTAACCGGACACCATGCCCGCACAGTTTCCGGGAACAACGGTAAAAGCGTACTCTGCCGCGGAAAAGACCCTGAAAAAGACCAGTCCTACTTTCTTTTCGAGATTAACAGAAATGACCTGGCTTTCATACACTTCCCGGTAGGCACGATGACCAAGGCGGAAGTAAGGGCGAAAGCCGCGAAACAGGGTCTTTCAACCGCGGAAAAGCCCGAAAGCCAGGACGCCTGTTTTGCGGATGCGGAAAAGACCTTCGCGGGAACTCTGAGCCGGATTTTCGGCGACGAGAGCATCGGGGGCAACTTTGTGGACAAACAAGGCAGGATACTTGCTCGTCACAACGGCATACACAACTACACCATTGGACAGCGGCGCGGACTCAATATCGCTCTCGGCGTACCCGCATATGTCGCGGCAATAGACGCCTGCAGCGGTGATATAACGGTTGTCACTGACATCAGGGATCTGCTTTCAAAAAAGATGCGGGTCAGAGATATAAATCGTCTGCACGATGGATTTTCAGAGAAAGGATTCCGTTGCGAGGCACAGATCAGGTACGGAAGCAAGCCTGCAGACGCCACGGTGGGGCCAATGGAAGATAAAAATGCCGAAGTGGTCTTCGAGAAAGCTCAACGTGCGGTCACTCCGGGACAGGCGGCGGTGTTCTATGACAAGGACGTCGTCCTGGGCGGCGGATGGATCGATGATGCTTTTTGATCAAACTGGGTCTGACAATTAAGAGAAATAGCAACGCAATGAAAAAAGTGCTTGTAACAGGAGGTGCGGGGTTTATCGGAAGCAGACTGGCCGGATCTCTCTGCGGCAAATGCGAAGTTGTGGTGATCGACAATTTTCACAGCGGAAACCCCGAAAACATTTCGGGCCTGGACCTCGAACTCGTGGAAGGGGATATCCGTGACGCCCGGCTTGTCGCCCGGGCCGTGAAGGGCGTTGACAGCATATTTCACCTGGCGGCCCTTGTTTCTCCCGCCGAGTCCCTTGCCGATCCACAAAAATGCGCAGAGATAAACGTCGGAGGCACAAGCACTGTCCTCGAGGCCGCCGTCAATGCGGGAGTCTCCAGATTCCTTTTCTGGTCCAGTTGTTCCGTTTACGGCAACAGTACCGGGGAGGCATGCCGCGAGACTGACACTCCGGCGCCGGGTACACCGTATGCGTGCAGCAAACTAGAAGGTGAAAGTGAATCCATGAAGTACTCCGGAAACGGCTCTTTGCGTACAACCATACTGCGTTGCTTCAACGTCTTCGGCCCGCGCCAGAATCCGTCAGGTCCCTATGCGGCTGCAGTCCCGAAATTCATATCGCGCGCACTGACCGGGCAGAACCTTCCGGTTTTCGGGGCCGGCGAACAGACAAGAGATTTTATTTACGTGGACGACGTCGCGAAAATCGCAATATCTCTCGCGGAAAATAACCGGACCGGAATCTACAATGTCGCGAGTGGAATCTCAACGAGCATAAACCGGCTCGCGCGAAAGATTATCCTTTCCTGTTCTTCTGAATCACGGATAGAACACCTTCCCGCGCGGAAAAACGATATACTCCGCTCATCTGCCGACATTCGAAAAATTACAGCTCTTAACCTGAGTCCAGGAACACCTCTCGACCGGGGAATTGAAAAAACCACCGACTTTTTCAGAAAAGGCTTTTGATCCGCAAATCAAGAGAAGAAGTCCTGAAGCAAAAACCCGGGATCAATGCAGCATTGAAGGGCCGCTCCGCGGGCCACCGCCGCCACCGTTGCGCCAGCGGTTGCAGGTGTCTTCATTGGTCATCACGATTCCCGTCGGTTCACCCTCCTCGTCGTATGAATACATATAACCCATCTGAAGCCAGCCCGCGCCCTGGGGGTTTGATCCGGCATCGTATGGGCTTGTGGGGTATCCTGTATCGACATAGTCGCGGTTGTACCCGAGAGCGCGCCATTCCGGATCGTTCAGTTTCTGCAGGCAGTATAGGTAATATTCCGTTCCCGCGGGCGGGGAGGAACCGGGATTGTCAAGGTCATCGACCTCGGCAAGCCACTTCAGAAACTCCACAAGCGTATCTCCGAGCGGGTCGAAGTCTATCGGAAACATGGAAAACGGGATCATTCGCGACCTGTCAAATACAGGGAGTACCATGTTCGCTTCGAAAGGAGCTATCCCGTCGGCGAGCATCCCGAAAGGCTTCGCTGCTGAAACCGACTCGATGGACAGGCTGCTCTCATAATAATCCTTTGCCGCCTGGTTGCTTTCTATTACATTCTCGCTCTGCAGACTGTTCACCTGATAGAACCCGGAAAGCAGAGACGGCTGTTCGGGAAATGTCCTCATCCCGGAAATTGCCCCACCATATATGTATGCGGTATTAAATTCTCCTCTCAGCCATGTTCCGTCCGTCCACTCGCTCAACGGTGTATAGTCCCAGCCTGAATCGAAAATGCACCAGTTGACATATGGGAGTGGAGAATTTATCCCGTCAGTATCTTCCGGGTCGTCCGTGTCATAGGAATCGTAGAGCGTAAGGTTTCGTTCCTCCGCAAGCGTCCCCAGGGCCGATTCGGTCTCTTCTGTCATGAACATTGCTCCCGCACCGCTGTACTCGACCCCAAGCGTCAGATACTCGCTTTCCCGGGGGAAATTAGAGGAATCCTCCGAAATGTCAACCTGCCACCACTGGCCGTCAAAGTTGAAATATTTCAGAACACCCCGCAACGGCTGTCCGCACCAGTAGTTCGCCGCGATCTGGTCGTATAGATCTTCATCGGCCAACCAGAAAGGGTCGACTGAAGGCTGTCCGGCAAAAACACCGCTCGGTTCCACGGCAAATCCACCCTGCAGAACCTCCTCCGAAAGTGAACTCAGCATCAGGTAATAGGGCATCTGCCAGTAGTAGTTCTCTATTTCCGAACTCGCATCCGTATAATAATCAGAAACACCATAGGTCAGTTGATCCAATAAATCGGAGGCACGTCTGCTCATCGCGTTCCAGCCACAGTCGTCTATTCTATTGTTCTTGGCAGCCTGTTGAGCCGCCCCCACCCCGATCAGCGGGCCCACAAAGGATATTCTCGACTGCATCTCTGTCAGCAGTTCCGAGGAGTAACTTATTGCTTCAGGGCTGTCATCGCCGAAGGGTTCAATATCCGATACCAGCACGGTGCAGGCCTTGACAATATTCAACTCACCTATAAGGTTGAGAGAGTGCTTCTGCCAGTTGGATCCCGCGAGCGCCGCGGCGTCCGTGGCCGTCTGCGCCCTGACTTTGACCCTTATCATGGACTGAAGATCGAATAGAAAAATTATAGCCAGTACAAGTATAAGAATCGCCAGCACCCCCAGAACCAGCGTCTGACCATGCCGGGAACGCAGCCTTGCAAAAAATTTTGCCAGTCCTCTCCGCATCATTCAGCCCCCATGTAGGAAATATAGTCCCATGAATAGTTCATAACTTCCGATTCCCCTCCTATATCCACGGAGGACTCAACGGAAGAAAACCATATCCTGTCCTTGTCGATCAGGTCGAAGAACGGAAACGGATAATTGTTGAAACGCACCTGCATATCCACATTGCCGTTCATTATTTCGGAATAGGATCGTGTCAATGTGGTGGAGGGAGGAGTGACATCGGGATGGTAATAGGCAACGTCATATTCATTTTCACCGAGCCAGTATTCGTATTCAAGCCACCTTATCCCCTGTATATAGTCCTGAACGAGCATCTCCTCTGACCAGAACTGATTGGCGGAGGAGGAAAACGATTCGTTGTCCGGCCGCACCATCTTCCCGGATGCGCCGATTGCCGCAATACGCGCGCTTCTCAGCGTCAGGTAGTCGGCGAAGCCGACGGCGTAGGACCTGGCCGAACAAAAGGACGAATAGTCGGTCAGAAGCCGCGCTACCGAAAGGTGAAACAACTGGAGCAGGCCCAGAAGCATAAGCGCCAGCACTATCATACATATAAGCGATTCCAGTATGGACTGGCCACGCTGGCATTTACGCTTTAAAAGTTCCGGATTTTCAGCTCCAGTTTTCATTTAAGACAGACTCCCCCTCCCCCGAATCGGGGGAGGTGATCAATGCGCTATAACCGCTAAAACGGCCTATTCGTCCAGGTCGATGCCCTGGGCCTCCATGTTCTGGAGAATCTCCACGGAACTGGTTTCAACCGCCTCTTCAGCGTCGTCCGCCCCGAACGTGGAAGCGGCGCCCGCTATGATCTCGCGGATGCGGTCGCTGAATATTCCGAGCACCACGATAGCGGCTATCGCCACAAGGGTGATGATCAGGATGTACTCGACGATCGTCTGACGCCTGGTCTTTTTCCTCAGTTTTTTCATCTTTCTCTTCCTTTCCTTAGAATTCTCGGTTCCTTGATCCTTTATTTTGTTTATGGATATTCCATCCCTACCAGGGAAAGAATCCTCCATCCGTACTGACTGAACGAGTCGAGAAGCATAACCATCACAATCGCTACAAGAGCAAACATTGTAAGAGTCGCGGCATATTCAAATACCGTCTGACCCCTTTCGCGCCCGGAACCCCTGCTTCTCTTTTTCATTTTTTGAATTCAACCTCGTTTTTTCCGTCAAGAACGACAACTGTCGGTTTATGTGCTCCGGCCTCCGACCTGCCGACAGTGGTGAAAGACATGAGTGTTATCCTGTCACCGGGCGTTCCCCGGCGGGCGGCAGCGCCGTTAAGCCGGAAGACCCTGCTGCCGGCTTTCCCCTCTATCACATAGGTCTCCAGCCTTTCTCCATTGGTCATATTGACAACAAGTATTTTCTCGTAAGGGACCATATCCGCCTCACGAATCAGGTCCGGGTCTATTTCCAGGCTTCCTTCATAGTTGACGTTGCAGTGTGTAATCACCGCCTTGTGAATCTTGCTTCTCAACACAGTCACGTTTCCAGACTGTTTCATACTGTTCCATCCCTTTCTGAAAGTTATAACGCAGCCAAGCCCCGAATATTAGCGCATATTTCCGGGTTTGGCATGCACTTTTATCTGATTTATATTGCGGCTCTGCTCAATTGCCGACGATCTGCGACCCAGAATCCAGGAAAATACCTTTCAGATTCATCTTCAGGGCATCGGGATTTGACGCGCTGCGCAGCGCGTCCTCTTCGGTTATCGCGCCGTCATTCACGAGCTGCAGCAGTGACTGGTTGAAGGATATCATCCCCTCGTCCTGTGAATTCTCCACGGCCGCAGTCAGCTTGTCGAGTTTTCTCTCCTCAATCAGCTTGCTGACCAGTGGTGTCCTCAGCATTATCTCCGCTCCGGGAACAACTCCACCGCCGAAAGCTCTCGGCAGAAGTCTCTGACAAAGCACCGCCCGCAGGTTCACAGACAAGGCGCTCAGTATCGCTTTGTGTTCCGAACTGTCGTAGAAGTCAAGTATCCGAGTAACGGCCTGCGGCGCATTTGTCGCATGCAGGGTGGTCATTACCAGGTGCCCGGTGTCGGCAGCCTGCAACGCTGCGTCGAAACTGTCGCTGTTGCGCATCTCGCCTATCATTATGATATCGGGGTCTTGGCGCAGAATGTGTTCAAGCGCGCTGTTGAATGTCTTGGTGTCGAGACCGACCTCGCGCTGTTCGACCACCGATTTCTCATCCTTGAACTCGTATTCTATCGGATCCTCAATTGTTATGATATGTCTTCGGTAGTTTTTGTTGATATAGTTCAGCAGCGAGGCCAGAGTGGTGGATTTCCCCGAACCCGTCGTTCCGCTGACAATGACAATGCCCCGCTCTATCTCCGCAACCTTTTTAACTCCCGGAGGCATCCCAAGCTGGTCCAACGTAAAGATATCCGATTTCACATGGCGCATTGAAATCGCGATCATTCCGCGCTGTTTGTGGATATTCACTCTGAACCGGCCAACCCCTTCCTCTACAAAAGACAGGTCGAGGTCTCCGGTCTCGCGCAGCTTCTCCTTCATAGCCTCGTTGGTGATTTCATCAATGTAATTGACCAGAGCCTCGCGTTTTGCCACATAATCCGTGTCAACAAGCTCGCTGTCGATCCTGAGTGTCACAGGGGTCCCTTCACGGAAATGCCAGTCTGACGCATTAGATCTGACTCCAAGCTCGAAGATGTCATGGAGTTCGGTTTTAGGCATGGTTTTTCTCCTCCTTGTCAGGCGGAATACCGCCGGAATAGCTTTTCATACTTTCAATCATCTCCAGCACGGCCCGGTAAATACCGGTGAATACCGCGCGCGATATTATGCTGTGCCCTATATTCAACTCATCCAGGTGGGGTATGTGGAGCACCCCGGAAATATTCTCGTAATTTATTCCGTGCCCGGCGTTCACTTTCAGACCAAGCGAATCCGCGAGTTCCGCGGCACGCGAAAGACGTGCAAGTTCCCTGCCGGACTCCACGGATTTCAGCGGAAATTCGGCAAATCTGCCGGTATGCAGTTCCACATATTCAGCGCCCAAATCACGGCTCGCCTCAACCTGCGTCTCGTCCGGATCAATAAAAAGACTTACCGTTATCCCCGAAGACCGCAGCAGTGAAACCTTCTCGCCAATGTCAGGAGAACCGGAAACATTCAGGCCACCCTCGGTTGTGAGTTCCTCTCTTTTCTCGGGAACAAGGCACACACTGGACGGGATGATCTCCCTGGCTATGGATACCATCTCGTCCGTCGCGGCCATCTCTAAATTGAGCCTCTTAACCCCATCGCGGAGCCGAAGAATGTCCAGATCCTGAATATGCCTTCGGTCTTCACGCAGATGCGCTGTTATACCGTCTGCGCCGGCGTCCTCGCAAGCAAGCGCAGCTTCCAGGGGTGACGGATAAACTGTTCCGCGAGCTTCGCGGATAGTGGCAACATGATCTATATTTACTCCGAGTCTCAACATAAAGCGCTTCCTACACCGGTTGTTTCTCCGCCTTGAACACTGTTGAGCCAGTTTCAAAATTGGCTCGGTTCTTTTCCAGACACAAATATATACGCTGTATTATCAGCATTCAATCCGCGCGGCGGGGATATTTTTACTCCCTTTTTTGCCCGGCTTTGTTGAATGCCGTTGAAGCAGGGATAAATTTCCGGCTCGATTGCGGTCAGAGACAAACCTTTCGACCGTTCCGTTTAAACAGGCTCAACAGCCGGCTCCGTAAAAACGGGTTCCGGTAAAGTCGGGAAAAGTATGGATTATAAATATCTGGGCGCAGCTCTTATGTTCATGTCTTTAGCCTTTTCGGGCTCAGCGTGGTTCTGCGCGCGCCTGAACGAAGTGAGTATAATCAAGTGGGAGCGTCTTCCGCGGAACAAACTGGCCGGAACCGTCCTTGCCGGGGTGGCGCTGCTCTGGTGCGCTTCCGAAGCTGAACCGCTCGTAAGCAAGTCCTACCATTCCCTGCTCGTGCCGCTGGCGATACTGAGCGCCTGGGCCTCGTATATGTTCCTGGACTTTCTCTTTTCAAGGGCGATCGGGGGAACCTTGATTCTCACAGCCCATTTTATACTCCATGAATCCTTCGCCGCGGAACTGCCGTGGCACCGGCTGCTCGCGGTTTTCTGCTTTATTTCCGGCGCCGCGGGGATAGTTCTCTGCGGAAAACCCTACTGGCTCAGGGAGTTCATGCGACGATGCTCCAGAAAACACAGATTTAAATTGATCTCAATGGCCCTTCTGTCGGTCTTCTCAATTGTATTCCTGGTCTATGCCTTTATCTCACTGGCCACCGTAAGATGACAATTCCAGGATCCGTACAAGATTTCATAAGCTCTGCCGGAATGGAAAACACGTCCGGATTCATCGATAAATGCCGCATCCTTTTCGAACTCCTGCAGCAAGCCGGACGGAAATCGAACCTGACCGGCATAAAGGATGAAAAAGGCTACTGGACAAAACACATAGCCGACTCCATCTCCCCGCTCGTGCATGTACCCAGTGTAATACTCAATTCACACGAAACCGCGGATATCGGAACCGGGGCCGGGTTCCCCGCGATACCTCTTGCCCTGGCTCTTCCACACCTCAAGTTCACCGCTATAGACTCTAACAGAAAAAAAAGCGATTTTGCGAAATTCGCGGCAGAGAAACTCTCACTGACGAACCTGGAGCCTGTATGGGCCCGCGCGGTGGAACTGCAGAACAAAGAGCATTTCAGAAACCGCTACAAGCTTGTCGTTGCCAGAGCGGTAGGAACCTGCGCCTCCGTCTGCCGCGAAACTAGAAGGATGCTGAGCGCCGAAGATGGAGCAGGCTTCCTCTTCTACAAAACCCCGGGACAGGTGAATATGGAAATACCCGCGATGACCAGACTGAAAGACAGATCGTTCACATGGACACCAAGCGCGATCTTCGAACTTCCCGAAAACGCGGGAAAAAGGCAGTTTATTCTTGGCTCCAGAAACTATATTAGTGGTCGGATTGGGTTAAACATCTAATTATCAACATATTTATTGTTTTTCCAACCGTAAACAATCTCTTATAATTGATTTTCCTGCCCCTATCCCGTATATTTCACAAAGCCACGGCGATCCTGAGCACGGCTTTGCCCTTCGGGTGAAAAATCTTCTGT
>CAZGYO010000079.1:0-9188 GCA_964530455.1 uncultured Victivallales bacterium | reverse complement strand
AGCCGAAACGACCACCGGGTTGAGAAAACCTGATATGCCGAGCTTTTCGAGGCTTTCCCGAATAAAATCACCGCTCGGATAATTCGAGATCATCGCCAGGGAAAAAGACCTTGACAAATTTTCGAGAAGATCCGTCACAGATTCCGGGAGAACAACGTTCTCAATGAAAATTTCCCTGCGGAGAGCCAGAAGTTCGTCAAGTTCGGCTTGTGAACATTTCCGTCCGAAAAGTTCTTCCACAATCTCAGCGCAGATCTTCCCGAGATCGTTTTCGCGGAACCCGTTCCGGTAAGGCGCAATAATCTGCCGTTTACGCACGGAAGCGAAGAGGTCAGCGTCAAAATTCCCGATTCTGTCACGCAGAAAAGCCCCGAGCCGCTCCTGCTCGTAAACGACCTGATTCGGCCCGTACTCTATCAACGTGTTTCCGTAATCGAAAACAATAATATCTATATCTGCCGCCCTGAACTTCATCCTTCGTCCACATATACGAAATGCCCGCAGTTCTCACACGAAACCTGCTGCCCTTTTCTCGCGTGGTTGACGGTCTGCGGGGTCAGTTTCAGGTGGCAGTTGCCGCAACTGCCCTCGTGAACGGGGACAAGCGGCTGTCCAGTGCCTTTACCAATCAGTCGTTCATAGCGCGGCAGCACACGGGAATCGACTTTTTCAAGCAGCGCGTCGCGCCGGGCCGCAGAAACCTCAAGTTCCTGTTTCAGAGTCACGGAAAGTTCAAGCATTTCCTCCTTTTCTTCGAGAAGGCTTTTCTCTTTTTCCACGTTCTGTCTTTCCTGTTCGCGCTGCGCCCCTTTCGCCGCGTCCAACTTCTCCATCAGTTCAAGTTCTTTAGTTTCAAGATTGCTGACGATCTTTTTATGGTGCCCGACCTCCTTGAGCATCGCCTTGTACTCGTCGTTTTTCTTTATGAGCACCGACTGTCTTTCAAGTTTTTGTATAGCCGAGTTCTGTTGCTCGATATCGAGTTCCACCTGTTTGATTTCGAGTTCGACGGCCTTGATCGTCTCCCTGTACTTTTCAAGTTTCTCCTTATCCTCGACAATCTCTTTTTCGATCCTCCCGATCTCTTCCGGAATAACTTCCAGCCGCGTATTCAAATTACGCGCACGCATATCCGCTTCCTGAAGTTTAAGCAGCTCTTCAATCCATTCTTTCATCGTTTTCCCTTCTTTTTAAAGCACGGAAACAAAGGAATAAAGCGTCCGTGCATAGTTTTACAGCACAAAAAAAAACGGGCTCGCAAAAGCCCGCTTACAGAAGGTCCGGATGACCGTCCCCGCCGGGGAGTCCGGAGTCCTCCATCCCCAGAATCTTCAGCGCCTTCCGGGTTATCGTGCGACCTTTCGGGGTCCGCATCAGATAGCCTTCCTGTATAAGAAAAGGCTCGTAAACTTCCTCAATCGTCCCTTGCTCCTCTCCCACGGCAACGGCCAGGCTTTTGAGCCCGACGGGCCTGCAGCTGAATTTGTGTGCCAGGGTTACGAGTATTTTATTATCCATCTCATCCAGCCCGTTGCTGTCGATCTCGAGCATCTCCAGGGCCGCGGATGCCACGGGTCGGTCGATTTTGTTGTCGGCCCTGACCTGGGCGTAGTCTCTGGCCCAGCGGAGAAGATTGTTGGATATGCGCGGGGTTCCCCTGCTCCGCCCGGCCAGTTCTTCTGCCCCGCCTTCGTCAACTTCTATATCAAGTATGCTGGCCGAACGCGTGATGATGGTACACAGATCCGGGGGCTTGTAGTAGTCCAGGCGGCATGACAATGCAAATCTGGATCTGAGCGGAGATGAAAGCAGCCCCTGGCGTGTTGTAGCGCCTATAAGCGTGAAGTGCGGAATATTGAGTCTTACTGAACGCGCCCCTGGTCCCTGGTCGAGCATTATATCGATGAAAAAATCCTCCATGGCGCTGTAGAGGTATTCCTCCACTGTCGTGTTCAGCCTGTGTATCTCGTCAATAAAAAGGATATCCCCGTCCTGCAACGATGTGAGAAGTCCGGCAAGATCGCCCGGTTTCTCGACGACCGGCCCGCTTGCCGTACGGATATTCGTCCCGCGCTCGTGCGCGATTATATAAGCAAGGGTAGTCTTCCCGAGTCCCGGGGGCCCGCTTAGAAGCAGGTGTCCCAGGGGTTCGTCGCGTCCTATCGCCGCCTTTACGTACAGTTCCAGTTTCTCTTTCACCTTGTCCTGTCCGGGAAATGAGTCAAAATCGGGCGGACGCAGGGTCTTTTCGAACTCCTGGTCGCGCTTGTTGAGAGTGGAGCTTATGAAGCGTTCCGATTTTTCCTGGTTTTCAGACATCTGGCATATCACCGGTTCATTTGTAAATATCTTAATGGAAAGTATCGTACCTCTTTGATTTTTCCAGCCTGAACGACGGGATATTCGAAAATGTTTTTTTAACGAGCCAATTTCAAAACTCTCCATGGCGGCGCGGCCTGCCACCCAAATGGCTGCCAACGCGGTTCACGCGGAGTTTTGAAACTGGCTCTAACAGCTGGAACGCAAATATATTTGGCCGATAATGATCAACAACAATACGGAGGCAGAAAATGGCTGATTATTCTATTGAGAAATTGGGAGCGGACACGGTCCGCGTACTTTCCGCCGAGGGCGTGGAGAAAGCGGCATCCGGGCATCCGGGAATGCCGATGGGCTGCGCGGATTTCGCATTTATGCTCTGGTACAGGTATATGAGACACAACCCCGCGGACCCCGGCTGGCTCGGGAGGGACCGCTTCATCCTTTCCGCCGGGCACGGTTCGATGCTTCTGTATTCACTTCTTCACCTTTTCGAATACGGGCTCTCGATGGACGACCTGAAAAAATTCCGTCAGTGGGGCAGTCTGACTCCGGGCCATCCGGAGTTCGGGCACCCCGCGGGTGTTGAAGTCACCACCGGCCCTCTCGGAAGCGGTTTCGCCTCCGGAGTCGGCATGGCCGTTGCCGCCAAAAGTTTCGCCGCGCGGACAGGGCTCGATAAAAGCGGGTTGATGGACGGCAGGATCTGGATGCTTTCCAGCGACGGATGCATGATGGAAGGAACCACGCATGAGGCCGCGTCACTGGCCGGGCATCTGAAACTTGACAAGATAATCTGTTTCTACGACGACAACAAGATCACGATCGAAGGGTCGACGGAACTGGCTTTCAGCGAGGATGTCCTGGGACGTTTCGAGGCCTACGGATGGCGCACCTTGAAATGCGAAAACGCAAACGATCCCGCTGTCCTTGACAAGGTGCTTGCCGAGGCAGTGGAGTCCGATGGACGCCCGACCATCATAGGCGGCCAAACGCGCATCGGCTACGGCGCGCCCAACCTGGCCGGAAGCCATGAGATACACGGCGCTCCGCTTGGCCGTGAAGAGCTGGATGAGACCAAAGAATTCCTCGGGTTCAGCAGCAAATCCGAGTTCCAGGTCGGTGAAAATCTGAGAGAGGCCCTGAAACAGCGTTGCGGGGAACTCAGCGCCGAGGCGAAGAAATGGGACGCGGAATACGATAAACTCCTGTCGGAAAACGATTCCGTATCCGAATCAGTTTCGGCTTTACTGGAGAAGAAGGTGCCGGAAGACATTCTCGAAAAACTTATCGCCGCGGCCCCGACCGACAAAGCTGCCGCAACCCGGGCTTCCAGCGGGAAAATCATTCAGAAAGCCGCCGCCCTTGTTCCCGCGCTCTTCGGGGGCGCGGCGGATCTCGCGCCGTCAACCAAGACCCTTGTGGAAGATGGCGGCGATTTCGGCGCGGAGAACTATTCCGGACGCAACATGCATTTCGGAGTAAGAGAACTCGGAATGGGATTTCTGGGTAACGGGCTGGCGCTTTACGGCGCAGCTATACCCTATACGTCAACTTTCATGGTCTTTTCCGACTACATGAAACCCGCGATAAGATTGAGCGCCATTCAGGGACTCCACCACATTTTTGTATACACGCATGACTCTTTTTTCGTCGGCGAAGACGGCCCCACACACCAGCCGATAGAGCATCTGGCGATGATGCGTTCAATTCCCGGCGTGACAGTGATACGACCGGCGGAAGCCAACGAGGTGGCGCATGCGTGGGCCGCGGCGCTGCGGGCGGAAGGGACGGTTGTGCTGGCGCTCACCCGCCAGGGTCTTGAACCCTTCAGTCCGGAACTTGCCGAAAGGATCAACCTTGAGAAAGGCGCGTACGTGCTGAGCGACGAAGAAGGTTTCGAGCTTATGCTCATCGCTACGGGTTCGGAAGTGAACCTCGCCCTGGAATCCGCGTCGATGCTCCGTGACAAAGGTATAAAGGTCAGGGTGGTTTCGATGCCGAGCCGTGAACTGTTCCTCAAACAGGACAGCTCATACCGCGAACAGGTGCTGCCTTCTGAATCCCGCAAAAGGGTATTGATCGAGGCGGGAACCACATTCGGATGGGAAGGTTTCACGGGAGCCGAAGGTCTGATTATCGGCATAGATCATTTCGGCTTGTCCGCGCCCTACAAGGTGCTCGCCGAAAAATTCGGGTTCTCTCCGGACGCGGTCACGGAACGGATTCAAAGACATTTCAAGATATGAACACCGAAGACAATATGAAAATTTATGAGCCAGTTTCAAAACTCCGCGTGAACCGCTTTGGTAGCGCAGGCGCGGCAGACGGTGCGACGAAATGGCTGGCGCATACCATCAACTGTCTGTGCCCGCCATTTCGCATTGGCGCATGCCGTGCCTCCGCACCAACCCCTTGGGCGGCAGGCCGCGCCTGTCTGCGTGCCTGCCTGAGCGACTACGCTCGCAGTCAGGCGACGCACAGTCAGGCGGCCACGGAGAGTTTTAAAATTGGCTCTTATACCTGTTTTCTGATCTTTCTATTGACGATATTACCTGCGAATTTCGCGGACTGCGCGGACTGGCCCGTGTGGCGCGGCCCCGGCGCGAACGGAATTTCAAAGGAAAAAGGATGGAATCCGTCCGCTGTCGAGAACCCCGTCATCGCCTGGAGCAAAAGACTTGGAAAGGGATACTCCTCGGTAAGTATTCACAACGGGAACTGCTATACTGCCGGCTGGAACGCCGGCAAGGACACGATCTTCTGCCTCGACGCCAAATTCGGCGCCGAAAAATGGTCGTTCACATATCCCGCACCCAAAGGCGGAGGATATGCCGGGCCCAGGGCAACGCCCGTGACCGACGGAAAAACTGTTTATTTTCTGAGCATTGCAGGCGACGCCTACGCTCTCGACGCCTCTGACGGATCGGAGAAATGGCACGTCAACGTCTGCGATTCTTTCGGAGCCGAAAATCTTCGATGGATGATGGCCGGTTCGCCTCTCATACACGGCGACAAGATAATCCTGAGCGCGGGCGAATCCGGAATCGCGCTTGACGCCAGGACAGGCAAAAAGCTCTGGGCCTCTTCCGGAGTCGGAAACTATGCGACGCCGGTCCTCTTCGGAGAAGGAAGATCGGCAAAGCTCCTCATATTCAGCAGCGATGCGCTCAAAGCGGTCTCCCCGGAAAACGGAAAAGTTCAATGGTCCTATCCCTGGAAAACAAAATTCCTGATAAACGCGGCCGACCCGGCAATCCTGGGCAACAATGTTCTGATAAGTTCAGGGTACCGGAGAGGAGCGGCATTGCTGGACGTGAGCGGTAAAGAGCCGAAAACGGGGTGGACCTCAAAAAAATTCAACGCCCACTTCTCAAGCCCGGTAATCTACGAAGGGTACGCATATGGTTTCGACGGAAACACCCCTCAAGGCGACCTGGTATGCCTGGACATGCGGAATGGAGATATAAAATGGCGAGAGGAAATGGAGTTCGGATCTCTGATTATCGCCGACGGTGTCATCATGGCAATGACAGTTAAAGGCACCCTTTTCACGGCGAAGGCCAGCCCCGACGGGTTCTCCGAAATCGCTTCATCGAAAACCCCTCTGAGACCTGTCTGCTGGACCGCTCCGGTCCTTTCGAACGGCATATTGTACTGCCGAGACAGCAACGGCACACTTCTAGCCATCGACATGAAAAAATGAACCTGGAAAAGCAGTTGAAAATCGCTGGATGAACCCATATCAGCCGGTCCTTTTGGGATCGAGGAGCCGAAGTTGACCAGAGAAAAACTCAAGATTCTGACCAGAGGGGACGACTGCGGATCGTTCAGAACCGCGAATTTCGCAATTCGTGACGCTGTCGAGTTGGGGGTTCTGAAAAACGTCTCGTTTATCGCAGTCGGAAATCATTTCGACGAGGCCGCCAGGATGTTCAGGGAGATTGAGGGTGCGTGTCTCGGGATTCATCTCACGATCAACGCGGAGTGGGATGGGATCGACTGGGAACCTGTTCTGCCCGCATCGGAAATACCCTCTATGGTCGACTCGTCGGGAAAGCTCCGCGGGACGCCGTCAGACCTGCACGGAAAAGCCGAAATAGATGAAATAATGAAAGAGCTTAAGGCGCAGCTTCAGCTCGCCCGCGAAAAAGGCCTGGATATAAAGTACGCGGACGAACACTGCTGTTTCGGGTGGCTCGGTGAATACGAGTTGAGAAGACGGATATCTCGCTGGTGCAGGGAGGAAGGCCTGGTATATGACCACGATCCCAACCTGCGGCTCGAACGCCTTCCGAAACCGTCGAAGGAAAAAGACATATCCGCGTATCTCAGTGTTCTGGAATCCCTCGACCCCGGCAAAATATACCGGATAGTTGGACATCCCTGCTACCCCGACGAGGAGATAATGAATCTCAGGCTGGATTCGAATAAAAGCGTTTCCGAATCCAGGGACTACCAGCGCCGCATTTTCATGGACCCCGCGGTCGTTAGCTTTTTCAAAGAGAACGTCGATATACTTAAATACGAGGATTTCGCCTGATCTCTAACGAAAACCTGCCAGCCGGCATTTTTCATGAAAACAAAAAAAAATATCAAGGAGAAGAAAATGAAAAGGATAGACGACTACGGGCGCTTCGACGAAGAACAGGGCTGTTTCATACTAACCGGAGAACCGCCGAAAAAATGGGTAAACCTGCACTATAACCGGATCGGAGACGACGAAGTATACGCGGAGATCAGCAACATAGGCGACGGTCCGGTATGGGTCCGCGACAGGAAAGGTTGCCGTTGCGACCTTGTAAGCTATGACTCTAAATTCCTCTACATACGCGACGAAAATTCGGGAACCGTGTTCTGTCCGTGGGGAGCGCCCGCTCCACAGGAGGTGGAAGAACGCGAATGCAGATACTACCCCGAAAAAACAGAGATAAGCGGAACATGCGAAGATCTGAAAGTGACCCAGCGCGTGTTTGTCCCGAAAGACGAGCTGGCGGAAGTATGGACAGTCAACATTGAAAATCTCAGCGCCGCGGAGCGGGAAATCTCGGTCTTCGCATACGCTATGTTCCAGCTTACCGGCTGCGACGCTGAAGGCAACGGCGTCTGGAAAGAGAATATCGCGGAAGTCAAACCGGATATCGGCGGGGTCTACGTCTACAACCGTTCCGAAAGCGTGCCTCACGACCGTTACAAGGGATACCTGATAACACTGAACGACGAGTTTCTGAACGCTAACGGGTACCGCGACCACTTCACAAGGAGCGAGTTCTCACTGGGAACACCGAAGATCCTATGGGGATGGAACTGCGACGGAAGACCGGGCTACGGCCCTGACTGCGCCGGCGTTGTGCAGGTAAAGATTAGAATTCCAGCCGAATCCTCGGGAAGAGTCGATTTCATTCTCGGCCAGACGGGTTCGGTCGACGAGGTCCGCGAACTTCGCGCACGCCTCACTCCAGAAAAGCTTGACGGCATGTGCATGGAGCAGAAGGCCCTCGAAGACGCGCACAGAAAGATGTTCTCGGTTGATACCGGAAACAGAAACATCGACGGACTCATAAACATCTTCGTAAAAAAACAGATGAACTCATACCTTATCAACAAGAGCGGGTTCAGGGACAACCTTCAGAACGACTGCGGCGTCTCAATGTTCAGTTACGCAATGGCGAAAGACAACCTGTTGCGCGCGCTCGCCAGCCAGTATGCGAACGGTTCGGTCCCGCACGGGTTCAGGCCGCTCAACCGTCTTCAGTACTCGGACAAACCAGCCTGGATATTCCTGACCGTCCCGGAACTGGTGAAAGAGTCCGGGGACTACTCGCTGCTGGAGGAAACAGTACCGTATTTCGAATCCGACGAACAGGGCGCCGTGCTCGACCATATGGTCCGCGCAATGCGTTTTCTCGCGAAGGACACCGGTAAAAACGGCCTCTGTGACCAGCACCACGCCGACTGGAACGACGGCCTCGAAGCAACCGAAGAGGCCGGAGACCGCGAAAGCGTTATGGTCAGCATGCAGTTCTGCTACGGTATGCGGGAATTCGCTGAACTCGCGGAACGCACAGGGCGCGAAGACCTCGCAGAAGAGGCTTCCGGCTACTACGAGACCTTTAAAAAGCGCATAAACGATGTCGCCTGGGACGGGCAATGGTATGTCCGGACAATCTGCAGCGACGGCTACAGGATCGGTTCGAAAGACAATTTCGAAGGCAAGCTATTTCTGAACACGCAGACCTGGGCCGTTCTCTCTGGAGTCGCCGAAGGTGAAAGAGCGGCAAGCTGCATGAAGGTCGTCGACGATATGCTCGAAACAGAAATCGGATTCAGAATATGCGCGCCCGGATTCTCCAAGTTCGATCCGAGAGTGGGAAGGATGTCCGGGGCGATTCCAGACAACAACGAAAACGGCGGATGCTACAACCATGCCGCGGGATTCAAGGGAGTCGCAGACTGCCTGCTCGGACGCGCCGAAGAAGCCTGGAGAACCTTCATCAAGGTCACTCCCGACAGCCCGTGGAACCCCGTTTCGCAGTCTCAGACCGAACCCTTCTCATACACTAACAGCTATTCCATGTGCGAGTTCATATACGGAAAATCCGGATATCCCTGGCGCACGGGGACGGCATCGTGGTTCACCCTTATGCTGGTCGAATGGATACTCGGAGCAAGGCGGCATTACGACGGTCTTCTCATCGATCCATGCCTGACAAAAGATATAAAACACGCGAAGCTGAACCGGACATTCCGGGAAACTGGATTCAACATCGAACTCGACAACAGCGCGGGACGCTGCAAAGGCTGCACGGAAATATACGTCGACGGAAAGAAAACAGAAGGAAATATCCTGGACTGCATCGATAAAGAAA
>CAZGYO010000078.1:0-9190 GCA_964530455.1 uncultured Victivallales bacterium | reverse complement strand
ATGCAATGCAAAACGGGACATTCCGCGCGGATGTTCTGCTGCTGCATCCGGTAGAATCGGCATGGTGCATGTTCTCTTCGCCTAAAGACAGGGATTACAAACCCGAAGCGATCGCGCCTGAACTCGCCGGGATGAACAGTTCATTCTCGGCGCTCGGTGAAAAGCTGATGAGGATACACCGCGGATTCGAGTACGGCGACGAACACATTATCGCTGAAAACGGGACCGTCTCCGGAAACATGCTTCAGGTGGGCAACATGAAATACCGGGCTGTCCTGCTGCCGGATCTAATAACCCTCAGAAAAAGCACCCTTGATATTTTGAACCAGTTCATCGACGCCGGAGGAACAGTTTTAGCCGCAGGCGCATTTCCGTCGAGAATCGACGGAGAGGAAGATCCCGGGATCAGCAGCTTCACGGAGCGCATCGAACGGGTGGAGGACGACGAGAAATCGCTGGCGGAAGCCCTGGACAGAGCCTGCGAAGCCCGCATTTCCGTCCACGGGGCAGCCGGGAACCCGTCCGACGTATTTATGCACGAACGGCTTCTTGATGACGGCCGGAGCATGGTGTTCCTTGCCAACACTGCCCGGGAGCGCTCAGTCGGGATCTTGCTGTCCGCGAAGGGGGTGACGGCGGCCGAGGAACTCCGCGCGGTTGACGGGTCAAAAGCCGCGGTTCCGGTACGGGCGACCGGAGACAGGACAGGGATTCCTCTCAGTTTTGCACCGCTCGAATCACACCTGCTTATTCTCGACCCAGACTCCGAACCACTGACCGCAGAAAAGCCGCGGACAAAAACCGCGCCCGTAACCGAAATCACCAGATGGAAGATAAGCCGCGCAAACCCCAATGCCCTGACCCTGGACTACTGCAGGCTGAAACGCGGCGAGGGTGATTTCGGAGAGCGCATCCCCATATCCGCCGTCAAGGAAATACTGACGGAGGACGATCCCTGTGAGGGACCGATCACCGTCCGGTGTGAATTCGATGTGGAGACGGTCCCCGAATCAATCGCGGTAGCGGTTGAGGACGCCGACAAAGTGGATATTTCAATAAACGGAACCCGCGTGCAATACACCGGGCTTCCTTACTACATGGACAGGTCGTTCATGCCCGTGGACATCGCGGCCCATGTTAAAAAAGGCAGAAACGTAATTGAAATCGGCATGGTGTTCACCCCGCTGAGGGAGCCGGAAGGTCTCGCGAAACTCTTTTCAAACGTCGACGGCACGGAAGTAGAATCGCTGTACCTTATCGGGGATTTTGCCGTCAACGCCGCGCATTCGAAAACCGAGCCGAAAGCCGAACACCTGAGGTTCAAGCCCGAATTCAGCATCACAGCCGAACCTCAAACAGTAAGGGGTGAGCTTGTAGACGAAGGATACCCATTCTTTGCCGGCGAGATAGAGCTTTTTGCCGAATGCGAAATACATCCGAAAAGCTCCGACAGGATAAGGCTGAAGATGCCCGGTCTCGAGACGTGCCTCGCGGATATAGAAGTGAACGGCAACCACGCCGGGAAAATCGCCTGGAAACCCTTCGAGCTGGACATAAGCGAACACGTTGTCAAAGGAAACAACCGGATTGCCGTAAAACTCAAAAACACGTTGCGAAACCTGCTCGGTCCGCATCACAGGCCGCTGGTCGAACGTGACTACAACTGGGGTGAAGACGACTACAAGGGAAACTGGTGCCGAAAAACAAAGAACGGCTACCCTTACTGGTACAAGCACCGGGAAGAAGATACAGACGCATGGACGGAAGACTACTGTTTCGCGAAATTCGGAATCTACGGCAAAACAAAAATTGAAGTCGCAAGAGAGATCTGAAAAACGTATAAGGAGGAAAAAAACATGAAGACAAAACACGCACTGTTCTGCGTTCTCGCGATATTCGCGTTCGCTTTGTCCGCCGAACCGGAAAAACAGAACTACGTCTGGTGGGAGGCGGAGGATCCGGTCAGTCACAACTTCCCTCCGGCAAAGGAATCGCCCTTCTATATCGAAAAACTCGATGCGGAAAAACTCTCCGGCGGCGACTGGATCTCGGCGAACAAAGGCAACAAGGGGGCGCCGTACACGGCGACATACGAGATCACCGTGCCGAAGACGGGCACGTACACGCTCTGGGGCCGCAAGTGCTGGCACCACGCGCTCTTTACCTGGAAGTTTGAGAACGGGCCGGAAGGAGAGGTTACCCGCGATATCGCACTGCTGGATGGAAGGAACCTCAGACCGAAAGTAGGTGCCCACTGGGTCGATCTCGGACCTGTCAACCTGGCGGAGGGAAAGCATCGTTTTACATTCACGCAGACAGGCACGGACAAGCCGAAAGGCGGAGGTTTTTTCGGAATCGACTGCTTTGCGCTGATACCGTTTGCCTGGAAGCCCAACGGAAAGCTCCGACCGGGGGAAGTTTCCGGCCTGCATGAAGAGGGCTGGACGGCGTTCGAGCCGAAAATAGATACCTTCACGGACAAAGCGCTGCTGGACCTCAGGAACCGGAACCACAAGCTATGCGGCGAAAAAGGACGGGCAATCCTGAAAGACGGCGACATCGCATGGGCCGAGTCCCCGGAGGAGCGCGTCAGGTTCTGGGGACAGGTTATCGGGCGCAGCCAGATAACCGCAAGCGACCAGTCGCACCGGCAGTATCTGCGCCGCATGGCCAAGCTCGGCGTCAACATGGTGCGTCTGCACGGCGCGTTCCACGGAGGCGTCGAAGGCGACCCGCTGGCGATCAGCGAGGAATACCTCGACAGATTCGACCATTTCGTCGCCACATGCAGGGAAAACGGTGTCTATTTTATGGTCAATACCTGGTATGACCACTGGATTAAAAACAACCTTATAGGCGAAAAAGGCCAGGGACATCCGAACGGCTGGCAGTTCATACATCCCGAAGGAAGAGCACTCTGGAAACGCTGGGCCACCCGTCTTTTCGACCGGGTGAACCCCTACACGGGAATGCGGAACTCCGAGGACCCGACCATTGCCATAATACAGCTCAGCAACGAGGACAACTATTTCTTCCACAATTTCCAGCCGTACCGCAGCATTCCGGTCAGCACCATGCAGTACATGGAAAAACGTTTTGCCGAGTGGTTACGTGGAAAATACGGAAGCCTTGAAAAGGCGTATGAGGCGTGGAGCGGGCAGAAACATAAAAGAGACAACCTGCAGGAAGGACACATGGGCCTGCTGAGGATCCACAGCCTTGTCGGCGCGGGGCAGCGCGGACGCGACCAGGCCGCGTTCCAGGTATACGACTACCGCGCCGTTACCGACGAGTTCATCGAACACCTCCGGAACATAGGCTACGACGGTCTCGTGAACAACGGCAACTGGCTCTCGGCCGATCCCCGCATACTCGAACCGCTGGACAAACTCGCCAACATGAATGGAGAAGTGATGAGCCGGCACGGGGTAAACCTGCGCAGTGTGACGCAGCTCGAGGTCTTCTACGCCATAGGTAAAGGCGACAAGTATAAAAGCGTCTCCTCGCTCTATGAACCGTGGCGCTATCCCGTGATGGAAGTGCATTACAACGACAGGGCACACATGGTCTGCGAACCGAAGGCGTCCGACCCAAACCGGTATCGCGCTGAATGGCCGCCGATCATCGCGTGCTGGGGGGCGCTCCAGGGTATGGATGCCCAGATGCATTTTGCCGGAAGCATCAACTGGCTCAGTTCGACATCATCGAAACTCTGGGGCATCGATGCCCCCGTTTTCATGGGGCAGAGCCCGGCTTGTTCCCTCATCTATCGCGAAGGCTACATCAGGCAGGCGCCGGTTGTTATTGAGGAGAAACTGTATCGCCAGTCGCTTCTGGACTTGAAAGGCGCGGGATTCGCTACTATCTCGACGCTCAACGCCGATGAAATTCAACCGGGCGACATCGAGCTGGTAAAACTCGGCAGCGACGACAAGCGCGGCCTGAACCCGCTCGCCCTTATGGTCGGCAGTATGCACAGGGAGATCGTAGACGACCCCGCAAAGGCCGGACTCCGTGTCGACAGGCGCGTTGAACAATGTATCGACGCCGAAAATAAGGTCCTGCGGAGCGTCACGGGAGAACTCGAACTCAACTGGGGTAAAGGACTCCTGCGCATACTCGCGCCGAAAGCGCAGGGCGCGGTCGGATTTCTGGCAAAAGCCGGAACGGTAGATTTGCCCGATTTGGCGGTGGATTGTCAGAACGAATATGCCAGTGTGCTTTGTGTCTCTCTGGACGGCAAGGATCTTTCAAAATCAGAGAAAATATTGCTGACCGTCGTTACCGAAGAGCATGACTATGGTTACAGGACAAAACCCGCAAAGCTCAAACCGCGCCGCGGCCCCGCCGTCGAAGGCGTACAGATAAGCGAGCTCGGATCCGCCCCGATACAGCACCTGAACCCCGAAGCTGTTATCGCATTCAAACGCTCCGATGCCGCACAGATGAAAGTAACCGCCCTTGACTGGAACGGTTACCCGGTCGACGTGACGGGTAACGCCCGCAAGTTTCAATTACGCCCGGACGTGATACACTATATCATAGAAAAATAGCGGAGGAGATCATGCAAGTTTCACGAAGGGATTTCGCCAAGCTCGGGGCGGGCGCTCTCGGCGCCTCGCTTTTAATGCGCCGGGCATTTTCTGCGGAGACAGGTTCCGAGAAGACTCCGGGCACGGCCGCCGGAACCGATACCGGCTACGACTTACCTGAAGGTGATCACGACGCCATACGCAAGAAGATGCGCGGAATACGCAAACGTGACCAGCGGCCTAACATCCTCTGGATCTTCACCGACCAGCAGCAGTGGAACCTTATGGGTTGTGCCGGCAGGAAAGACATGCATACGCCGCACATGGACAGCCTCGCCCGAAAGGGGGTCAGGTTTAGCAACGCTTACTGCCCCTCGCCAGTCTGCGGCCCTTCCCGCGGGTGCATGGTGACCGGGCGCATGCCGCACGACACAAAGGTCTTCCATAACGGCGACACGCTGTCCATGGAAATCCCGACAATCGGCGAGATCCTCCGCGCAAACGGCTACCGCACCTGGTGGAGCGGCAAGTGGCACCTGCCGGAACCGCGGCTGTACACTGAGGGTGACGTGCGCGGATTCCGCAACATCCCGTTGCCGAAAGGGCTCTCAAAATCTTTTCTGGGCGACTGCCAGGACATGCTTTTTGCCGGGCAGTCGCACGACCAGCTAGTATGGCATGCCGGTCTTTTCCCGGAACCATGGTTCCACGCCGTGTCGCTTATCAACCCGCACGATATCTGTTTCTGGCCGCGAACCGACCGCGACTGGGCTGCCGGATTCGAGACTGAAAAATACGAGCATCCCGACTCGCTTCCGCCGCTGCCGTCCAACCTCGATGTCGCCAACGACGAGTCGGAGGCTGTGCAGATACGGCGTTCAAAGGCCAACCTGAAACGCTCCGAGACCGCGTGGCGCGCATACAACGCAGACTACGCGTGTATGACCGATACCGTAGACCGCGCAGTCGGAATGGCTCTTGAAGGCGCGCGCAAAGGAGGATGGCTGGACAACACAGTGATAATCTTTACCAGCGACCACGGCGACGGCGGCGGCTCGCACAAGATGACCGGCAAACTCACCTGCTACGAGGAAGCAGCCAAGGTCCCGATGATCATCGTGCCGCCCGGAGGGCTTGACGAAGGACGTGTTGACTCTGAATCCCTCGTCTCGGGCCTGGATATCGCGGCGACCGTCTTCGATTACGCCGGAGTTAAAAATGAGCCGCTCACTCACGGCATCAGCCTGCGTGGCGCCGCCGAGAAGAAAGCGAAAGTCGACCGCGAATACGTCGTGATGCACGTAGCACCGGGTCATCCGCGAAATCCGAAAACACGCAAGATCGAAGGACGCATGGTGCGGGGTCCGCGGTACAAATACATCAAGTACAACCGGGGCGAAAACCCGGAGATGCTTTTCGATCTCAAGAACGATCCCGGAGAACTCAGGAACCTTGCGAAAGACGCATCCTTCTCGAAAATAATCGAAGACCACCGGGCGATGTTCCGGGAATGGAAAGAAAGAACTTCGGACCCGTTCGAGATATAACCCGCTTGTTTCACGAAGCCGGGCCAGCGAGATGGCTTTGCCCTCCGGATGAAATTTTAAAATCGGCTCAATAAGCAAAATTACAGGAACATAATCAATGAATGTGCAACGCAGAAACCCCCTGACCGCCAACGTCGGCATTTTCGGCGTGGGACACCGTACGTACTGGGGGCAGTACGAAGGGCTCAAAGACGAACTGCTCGGATACATGGACAAATTTGAAAAGATGGTCCGGAAAAACGGCGTGAACACCGTGAATTTCGGTATGACCGACGAGGCGGAATCCGCGTATGAAATGGTGAAAAAACTCAAAGCCGCCGATCTCGACCTTATCTTCTGTGATATGCTTACATACGCGACAAGTTCGACCTGGGGCATTATCGCGAAGGAGGTCCAGACACCGATAATTCTTGTCGCGCTCCAGCCCGACAGCGCGCTTGACTACAAAAACGCGACCATATTCCGTCAGCTCTGCAACGACAATATCTGCTCATTGCCCGAGTTCATGGGTGTTGCGGTCAGGTGCGGACAAAAACCGCCACACGCGGTGATAGGGACTCTTGAAAATGATCCGGCCGCGGCCGGCGAAATTGAATCCTGGTGCCGGATCGCCAGGGTGCTCCATGACCTTAAAGGCGCACGGCTCGGACACATGGGGCACAGCCTTGAAGCCATGCTCGACATGCATTTCGACCCGACCGCTTTTACCGCGCATTTCGGGCTGCACGTTGTGATGACCGAACCCGACGACGTGATGAAACATTACAGGAACGTTACCGAAAATGAGGCCAGGGATAGATCCAAAGAGATCCTCGGTTTTTTCGACACCCCTGACCCCGTCTCGGATCCCGATACCAGGAAACTTACCGACGAAGACCTCGAAACAGCCGCACGCGTATATGCCGCGCTCGAAAGATTTATCGAAGAAAAAAACCTGGACGGACTCGCATACTACTATGAGGCGGAACAAGGTTCAGAAATGAGAAAACTCGTCACAAACTTCATTGTCGGCAACTCGCTTCTGACAGCCGCCGGATTCCCCATGTGCGGCGAGTCGGACCTCAAGACCTGCGTGGCCATGATGATATTCGACAGGCTTGAGATCGGCGGAAGCTTTGCCGAATTCCATCCGATAGATTTTGATAAGGGTTTCGTGCTCGTGGGACATGACGGCCCGCACCATATCAACATTGCCGAGGGACAACCGGCACTCAGGAGCCTGCTCCAGTACCATGGCAAACCCGGATCCGGCGCTTCCGTTGAATTCAAACTGAAGGAAGGGCCGATTACCATGATGAGCATAAGTCAGACACATGACGGCCGATTCAAGTTCATCGTTGCCGAAGGCGAATCCGTGGAGGGACCTATCCCGGCCACGGGCAATACGAATACGCGGGGGTTTTTCAAACCGGACACAGTCTCATTCCTGCGCCGATGGCTCGCGCAAGGACCAACGCACCATTTCGCCCTCGGAACAGGACACCACGCCGACGAACTTGAAAAAATCGCCGGCCTCCTCAATACCCCCTGCGCAATTGTGCGATGAAAACTCATGAAATAATGGGGCTATCCCGTATATTTCACAAAGCCGGTGCGGTGCTGAGCACGGCTTTGCCGTGCATATTCAGATTCGGCAAAGCCGAATATGAATTAGTGCGATGGCCGGAAACCCGCATGGTTCGTTGCTTTGAGGATGCAGTATCTGACGTAGTTCGAGATTTTCCGAAGCCTACGCTTATCCATACTCCATATTTTCCAGTTCGGTTTTCATTGAAAAGAACTCCAGGAAATCTTTCAGGGTAACAACTCCTTCAAGCCTGTCGTTCCGGGCAACCATAAATCTGCTTGTTTGTGTCCGGTTCATGCGTTTGAGCGCCTCCATCGCGTCGGTATCAGGAGAAAGAGTATTATCTTTCGAAGTCTTGCGCATTACATCGCAGACCTTCGTAGAGGACCATTTCTCTCTCGGCACGGATTTGATATGCTGCATGTTCACGAAACCCAGAAGCCGGTCTCCTTCCAGCACGGGAAAGAGTTTATGGTGGTGCCGGTATACATGGTCCTCGACCAGGGTTTCCAGCGTCACTTCGGGCTGAACGACTTCCGGGTCTCTGGTCATGAAAGCGGCGACTTCCCGGCCGCCGAGGGTCTGGCGTATCAGCACCTGCCTGTACGAGGAACTGGCGGCGCCCCGGAGGAACATTCCTATAAGGCAATACCATATGCCCCCGATCACCTGGCCCCCGATTAGATTTACCACGCCGAAAATGATAAGCACAATTCCGAACCCGGACCCGATGCTCGCGGATATCCTGCTGGCCAGCCTGAAATCGCCGCGCCAGTGCCAGATTACGGAGCGCAGTATTCTCCCGCCGTCGAGCGGAAAGCCGGGCAAAAGATTGAAACCTGCCAGGATCAGGTTTATGAACCCGAGATAGTGGACTGCGCCAGTGAACGCTACATGTACACCGGTTATCCTTAAAACCATCGCAAGCGCCAGGAACAGAATGCCTATAAAGATACTCGCCACGGGCCCGGCTACAGCCATGAAGAATTCCGCCTTCGGACTGGGTGGTTCATCGCTCATTTCCGCGATGCCGCCGAATATGAAAAGGGTTATACCTTTCATGGGTAGCCCGAAACGGCGAGCAACCAGAGAATGGCAGAATTCATGGAATACAATAGAGAAAAAGAGCCCCAGCGCGCCGCCCAGTCCCATAAGCCAGTATGTGGAAGTATCCAAACCCTTGTACATTGCCGGAAACACGCCAGAGGCAAGGCTCCAGCAGATCAGGACGCCTATTATGAACCAACTTGTATCAAGGCTTACGTTGAATCCGAAAAGCCTGAAGATTTTAATTTTCTTGCCGAACATGAGCTAACTGGACGGTGCTCGAAAAGCCTTTCCTAAGTGCTGCAATGCAGCGCGTCAAGCCTTTTCTCCGCTCCGTCTTTTTCCATTTCTTCCAGAAATAAAGTGATTTTGAAAAATTCATATAACCTGTTTATAAACAAGTTATTAACCCTGAAATATCGATTTTTCATGAAATAACGGCGCTAACCCGTATATTTCAGATATGTAGTTTGTCAAGTTTTCAGAAGGATACATTC
>CAZGYO010000077.1:5889-9211 GCA_964530455.1 uncultured Victivallales bacterium | reverse complement strand
GTAAGAGGGGATGTTGAAGATATTTCTCTGACTCATATATATGTAAAAGAGATAGGCGGGATAATTGGGGGAGAAGAAAATAGCGGAAGGATAGTTATGATCCCAAATTCCAAGCTTTTTGAGCAGGATATCACAAATTACACACAGGAGGACGAATATATCTTGCGCGTTATGAAAAGGGACTATGATATTCTACAGCCCGGTCTGGCATTCTATAAAGAGCACAGTTTTGAAGAACTCCTCGCTATCGCCCAGAATCTGACCCGAGAGCAGAACCTCTGCGTTCTTGCCAATATGCTTGAGATCGCCATGGCAGACGGAGTGCTCAGGAGTACCGAACAGAAGTTGATAGACAAATTCGTCGAAGGGACCGCGCTGTCCACCGATGAGTTCAATACGGTCAAACAAGTGCTTATAATAAAAAACAATCTCGGCGTATTCAATAATCGTGATTCGGACTGAACCGGGGATTCGATGGATAATAACAGGACTTTGCTTGTGACCGGGGGGGCCAGAAGCGGAAAAACGGCTTTCGCCCTCGGCCTTGCCGCTGAGGCCGAAAAGCCTTACTATCTGGCGACCGGCTGGGCCGGTGACGGGGAAATGCGCGAACGAATCAGAAGGCATCGCGAAGAGCGCGGCGACCGCTGGACGACGATCGAAGAGACCACGGATATCGCACGCGCTCTTGAAAAGGCCTTTTCAGAGGGAGCTGATTTCATTCTGGCAGACTGCCTTACGCTCTGGGTTTCCAACATGATGGCGGACGGGCTCGATCCCGTCACGGCGATTGAAAAGCTTATGGAAACCTTGCCGCCCGTGGATACGGCCTTTGTGGCCAACGAACTCGGCAGCGGTATCGTTCCCGCTGACAGCGAGACAAGGCGGTTCAGAGACCTCGCCGGATTTGTCAACCAGATCGTCGCGGCAAAAGCAGACGAGGTCTGGCTCGCCGTCGCAGGTATACCCGTCAGAATCAAGCCCGCCTGATCCCAGCTTGCCCGCATATTTCAGGGAATTTTTTCCCGAGAGAAAGCGCCTGAAACCAGAATTTTGACAATTCAGTGTCGGAAGCGCTGATGAACAGCTTGTTATTCACATTTTTCAATGTACATTCCGTTGATGCCGTCTTCATGCTGAATTTTTCATGAAATATGCGGACTAGCAGGCTGTCGGACTTTGTCCGATTGAATGCCTGCTAGCCCTTAAGAATATGCAAGATGAGAGGATATGTAAACGATGGAGAATCTTGAAAAACTTCTCGCTTCAATAGTTCCTGTCGACAGAAATCTTGAAAAAGAAGCAAGAAGCAGACTGGACATGCTTACCAAACCCCGTGGAAGCCTCGGAATACTCGAGGACTGCGCCGCGAAATTCGTGGCGGCTACCGGATCAATTGAAACGAAGTTCGCAAATCCAGTGATACTCACTTTCGCTTCCGACCACGGCGTGGCGGAGGAGGGCGTAAGTGCCTACCCAAGGGAAGTTACCGTTCAGATGCTCGCAAATTTCGCGGCCGGAGGCGCAGCCGTCAACGTGCTCGCAAGGCAGGCGCGAGCAGGCTTGAGAGTAATAGATGTCGGGGCTGCCGCGCCAGGGCCGTTTGAAGGCGTGGAGGATCGAAAAGTCGGATTGGGAACCGCGAATATAGCCAGGGGCCCAGCCATGAAAATGGAGGATGCCGAGAAATGTGTCATGGCTGGAGCGGAAGCGGCGATCGAAGCTGTGGGGCAGGGGGCTGGAATAATCGGAACCGGCGACATGGGCATTGCCAATACCACGCCGGCCGCCGCCGTTTATTCGGTTTTACTGGACATGGATCCGGCTTTGACCGCGGGCAGGGGGACAGGTATTGACGACGATACGCTGCGCAAAAAGATAATGGTGATCGAAAAGGCCATCAATATCAACAACCCGAATCCCGCAAGACCCATGGAGGTGCTCGCAGGCGTCGGAGGATTCGAGATCGGAGCCATATGCGGGGCCGTTCTCGCCGCCTCTTCAAAACGTGTGCCGGTGGTTGTCGACGGGTTTATTTCCGGCGCGGGCGCGCTACTGGCATTGAAGATGAAGCCGGAAATTCTCGACTACATCTACTTCAGCCATCTCTCGGCCGAGGCCGGGCACGTCAACGCGATGAACGCGATTGGCGTTAAGCCGCTGCTGGACCTGAAGCTCAGGCTCGGTGAAGGAACGGGCGCGGCTCTTGCTTTTTTTATAATCGAGGCCGGAGTAAGGATAATGCGCGAGATGGCAACTTTCGGCGAGGCCGGAATAAGCGGACAAAAGGAGTAGCTTTTGCCTTTGTTCAGATCATTTTTTCTTGCCGTTTCGCTTCTTACCCGCCTTCCTGTACCGCGTTTCTCCGAACCAGGAGACAGGGAATGGCGACTGAGTTTCGCGTTCTATCCTCTGTGCGGCTGGATTATCGCTATCTTTTCTTTTTTCCCGGTCGCGGCATTATGGTACGGACTGAAAGGGACTGGGATCTTTCACACCTTTCCTTTCTTCAGCGGTCTGCTGTTCGTCTCAGCGGAAGCCTGGATGACAAGAATCTTCCACCTTGACGGGTTCATCGATGTCTGTGACGGTCTCGTTGCTAACGCTGGAAACCGCGAAGAACGCCTTCGTGTAATGAAAGACCCGAACGTAGGCGCGGCGGGCGCCGTCGGCCTTGTCCTTCTTCTTGCGGGAAAAATAACGATGTGTTCTCTCATCGCTTTCTGCGTAAATGATCTCAGCGAGCTGTTCATGTATTTCGCCGCTCTTCCCCTTTTCGGAAGAATCAGCATCCTCATAACCGCTTTCCGAAGCCGATATCCCAGGAGCGAGGGAACAGGAGCCCGTGTCGTCGGAAAGGTTCCCGCGTGGGTGTTTATTGTCGCAATACTGCTGATGCTGCCGCTGAGAATTGAACTGTACTGCAAGTTCGCCGCGGCAGGCATCGCAGCGGCGCTTGTCTGCTCAATATATTGGAGGGTCGTCGCAAAATCGCGTTTCGGCGGCGTCACCGGTGACGTGCTGGGCGCGGCTTCAGAGTCCACGGAACTGCTCTGCGCTTTTTTCTTTATTCTCGCAATGAGATAGCCCGAAAATTTTATGAAAAACAAAAAATACAATCATTTTTTAATCCTCATGATTCTGGGAATCGTCGGGATACCCTCCGCGTTGCGGGCGGAGATTGTGCCGCTGGGCGAAGTGCCCATCCTGGAGGCCGTCAACCACGTTAATCGCGAAGCCCGCGGCTACGAACACCCGCGCCACGGGCACCAGCAACAACTTTGGACTGACAAAATGGCCGACGGCGGCAAGCTTGAAGCCG
>CAZGYO010000077.1:0-5879 GCA_964530455.1 uncultured Victivallales bacterium | reverse complement strand
GTTACCACATCAGCCGCCCCCGCATTTTTTGGACTTACGACCTGGGCGGCGAATACCTTAGCCTAAGCGGCCAGGTGGGCACTAAACGCGGTCGCAAAGTAGGGCGCACCACGGTCTTGGAAGTTTACGGTGATGAAAAGCTGCTCTACCGCACGCCCCCGTTGGATCGTGCTGAAATCAGATCCATTTTGGTGGATCTGCGCGGCGTTAAAATCCTTAAACTGCAGGTCCTTGATTTGAACGGAGCCAAGATTGAAGATGTCGTTCTGGGCGAACCCCTGCTGACCCGCGCGCCGCGGGTTAAAACTCCATCGGAAGGTGTTTCCGGGGAAAAAGAAGGCAATTCTCCGCCCAAGCCCGTGATCGCCCTGGAACCGGAGGAAGGGAGGGCTCCAGTGACCGTGGAGTTCAATTCCGAGAAATCAACCGATCCCGACGGAACCATCATGCGCTACACCTGGCACTTTGGTGACGGTGAGACGGAGTTCCGCGATTTCAACACAAGCCACGTCTATGAATTACCCGGCATTTACGAAGTAGTGCTGGTGGCTGAAGATAATGAACAGGGCCGCGGCGTGGCCCGCAGGCAAATCACGGTGCGCACGAAGGAGAATACTCCACCCCGCGCACAGTTCACTGCTGACAAATGGCTCGCTGAACCGGGCGAGACAATCAGCCTGGACGCTGGCAACAGCCGAGATCGTGACGGGTCCATCAAGAAGTATCGATGGAAGTTCCCGGATGGAACTACCTCGGAAGGTGTCAGCACGGAGAAAAGCTTCGGTGAAATGGGATTGCACGTCATAGAACTTACCGTGACGGATAATGAAGACGATACCCACACCACCGCCCGGCGGGTGCGGGTGGATGACGGCTCCAACAGCACCATCTTCCCTTTGCGCGACGGAGCGCGGATTCTGACCATCGGCAACAGCCTCCTGGGCGGACTGAAATCAATCCTGGATGAATTTGCCGCCGCCGGGGATCCGCCCATCACCTTGAAATTCGGCGGCGCTGGAAAGGGCGCTGGCAAAGTCGATCAATATGTGGAATGGCCCCAGCTCAAGGTTCGCGAAAAAATCATGGACGGTTATGACATCGTCCTCATTCAACCCTGGGGGCGCCAGATGCAGGATGATTGGGAAACCGCCTACAAGCCCTACGCGAAAATCCTGGTGGAATGGATCCGCGAATCCGGGGCTTACCCCGTATTCTATATGCCCCACACCGCTTACCAAAACCAGCCGGACGCCCAGATGAAGAGCCATGAACGGATCGGCAGTTACGCCAAAGAGCTTGGCGCGGGCTACATCCCGGCCGGTCTCGGCTGGGCGCAGGTGGCGCGTGATTTCCCCAAGCAGGATGACGAACGGCGCGGCCCGGATCCCGGGCGGGATTATGGCTGGCTCTACAACGACGGGGTGCACCAGAGCATGACCGGCCAGTTGCTCACCGCCATGAGTATTTGGCACTACCTCACCGGAAAAAGCCCGCTGGAAATGAATTGGCCGGAGGATTTTGGCAGATTCCAGGATCGGATCGACCACGAACGCGTGCCCTATCTTCGCGAAACAGCCGCAAAATTCAGCGTCCCCGCCGAGCCACTACGTGACAGCGGACAAGATTGAGCGGAGCCCGCGACCGCGCCAAAGATTTATGGCGTCTTTCCCAGTTTGGCATCCTCCGCCTCGACCAAATCTCCAAATTCCGATTAGGGCATATGTCCTATACCCGTTCAATTCCAGTGTGGTTTTTCGGGGAGAGCGGCTTCGAATTCGCGAAGAACTTTTTTCTGGTAGTCGCCGGCGTATTCTTCATTGAAGAACCTGTCGATGCCGACCTCGGTGAGTTCGGCCCAGGATTTTTCTTCAGCCCCTGGAAGGACTGGAAAGAAAAGAGCGCTGTTGGCGCGCGCAGCTTTGAGGTCCCCGGGCGCGTCGCCCACCATCAGTATTCTGTTTTCACCGTATCCTTTGCCCTCGGCAGCATATTTTATATGCTCGGACTTGGCGCCGTGTTCCTGGCCGGCGATAAGCAGCGCATAGTTGTCTATTGCGTTTTCTTTCCATTCCCTTGTCAGCGCTTCGAGCGGAGTCTGTGAAACTACCATCAGATCGGCTTGGTTCCGTCCTTTTTCCAAAACTTGGAGTACTCCGGGGAAAGGGGATATCCCGTGTACCATGTCGGCGATACGCTCGTTTACTTCAAGACTCCAGTCAAGAAGTCTTCGCAGTTCCGGGTCACCGCTTTCATCGACCCTGGCGCGGAGCGCGGGATTTCCCAGTTTTGTTTCTTCCCGCAGCCAGTTCATAAGCGATGGCAGTTCGGGAATATCGACGTTCCGTTCCCTTATTTCGTGCCGGTTCCGCATAAGTTCCAGTGCGCGTTTTACGGCCAGGAATCTGTTGCAGCCGCGGGTTTTGCTGTAAAGATTTACGAATTCCCACACCTCGCGCGCGTATTTGCTTGCGGCCTGCAGGTTCATATGTTTGATGAAAGCCGGGCAGAAACATTCCTTTTGCTTGATCTCCATAGTATCGAACACGCATCCGTCGCTGTCCAGGCAGATTAGGAAATCGCGGGTCCCGGGCATAGCTTTGAGTTGTTTTACGTAATCCATAAGCTGTATTCTCTATACTCCGGAGAACGCCGCGAAAGCGCCGTCAACCGGGATTACGGTTCCGTTGACGAATCCCGAGGCATTGTCGTCCACCAGCCAGAGCAGTGTTCCCACGAGTTCTTCCGGTTTTCCGAACCTTCCCATCGGCGTATTATCGAGTATTTTCTGTGCCCTGGGTGTGTACGATCCGTCCTCGTTGGTCAGCAGACTCCTGTTCTGGTCGGTAAGAAAAAATCCGGGAGCTATCGCGTTGACGCGTATTCCGACCTTCGAAAAATGCACGGCCAGCCATTGTGTGAAGTTGCTCACCGCCGACTTTGCCGCGCTGTACGCGGGAATCTTTGTAAGCGGCGTGAACGCGTTCATCGACGAGATGTTTACGATTGTGCCCATGCTGTTTGCGGCCATATCCTTTGCAAAGGTCTGTGTCGGCAGAAGCGTCCCAAGAAAATTCAGGTTGAATACAAATTGAATCCCTTTCGGGTCGAGATCGAAGAAGCTTGTTATATCTTCGGGCAGATCTTTCAGGTCTTCCGCGAAGAGGAATTCGCGTGAGGTGGTTCCCATGGGATGGTTTCCGCCGGCGCCGTTCACGAGTATCGAGCACGGGTCGAAATCCTTTCCAATCTCATCTCGCGCGGCAGACAGACTTTCGGGATCAAGAACGTCTGTCGATATGCCCCGCGCTGATCCGCCCGCGTCGCGTATTTCCGCCGCAACCTGTTCGGCGGCATCTTTTCTCAGGTCGAGCACCGCAACCTTCGCGCCGCTCTCGGCCAGAGCACGAGCCATGCAGCCGCAGAGTACCCCTCCGCCACCTGTAACCACGGCCGTTTTGTCTTTAAGGTTGATTTTGAAAGGTATCATCTTACTCCTTTTCGTTTTGTTGCCTCATATCTAGGGCAAATGCGCCCGACTGCTTAATTTCAGGTTAAAAGGCGCGTTCATCGTGCAGGAAATCTAGCGCAATTTGACGGGAAGTCAAATCTCTCGGTGAACACCGGAAAAGTAGTATGGGCAAAAAAAGGGGGCGCCGCGCAGGGGGGGACGCGGCGCCCGGTTGTGCTACCGCAAGTGGAATCACTTGCAGCAGGCTGGTGATCCTTTGACAGCTCCACAATGTCCGCAAAGTTCCGCGGCCTTTGAAACGGCCAGTTCCGATTCCATCCATTCGGCCAGTCCGTTCTCATAGTCGTATACTTTTCTGAACCCGTGTTTCAGAAGTATCTTCGCCGCCCCCGTTGAAGCCTTGCATCGCTTGTTTGCACAGTAGAGCACGTAGGTTTTGTTTTTGTCAAGTTGTTCGAGTACCTTTTCCTCGCTGATCTTGTTGTAAGGGATGTTCACGGCGCCTTTTATGTGGTTTTCCGCATAAGATTTCGGGCTTAGAACATCTATTATTACAAGATCCTTGTTCTCCTTTATAAGTCCCTGAAGGTTCTCCTTGTCAATATACTGGAGAGTGACATTGTCCTTTTTCACGCTTTCCGTATCGGTCGCGCAACACTGGGCCGCGGCAAAGCCTGCATTGAAAAGAACCGCCACCGTAAAGATAAATACTGAGCATATTGTTTTCATTTTTTCCATCCTTCTGATATATTAGAAAGCTAGAACAAGCCGGAGGTTCCGTAATATGGACATTTTTAGAACAAAAATAGCGGATATTTCAGAGAGGGTTGATCAAGTTCTTCTGTCGGATACTTTTCCGGACACAATCCGACCGGACTGCCTCCGGGAAGCCGTCAGGTACTATCCCCTGAGGGGCGGGAAAAAGATGCGCCCGGCGCTGCTTCTCTGGTCATGCGGACTCCTCGGCGGGGATCCCGAAGATGCACTGTTTGCCGCGTCAGCAGTGGAAGTCAATCATAACTGGACCCTTGTCCACGACGATATCATCGACAGGGATTCAACGCGGAGAGGAGCCGATTCTCAGCACGTGTCATTTGCCGGGTTCGCGGAAAAGAACCTGTCTCTTCCGGAAAACGCGGCTCGACGTTTCGGCGCGAATTTCGCAATCCTGACCGGAGACATACAACAGGCATGGTCCTTGCACCTGATGATGCGTTCCGTAGAATCGGGTCTCCAGGAAAAGCTTGTTATGTTCCTGTGTCAACGTATGCTCGAACTCGGTGGCAGGGAACTAGTCAGTGGCGAGGCGCTCGATATTCTTTTCGCGGCTTTACCCCCGGAAAAAACGACACGTCGCGAGATCCTTGAGATGCTGCGGCTGAAGACCGGTGCGCTGTTCAGGTTCTCGGTGGAGGCGGGGGGCCTGATAGCGCTCGCCCGCCGGAACCACGGGAAGGATCCCGCGGAACTTCTGGAATCAGAAGAAGTGGGCGCGCTCGCGAAATTCGCGGAACACGCCGGCGTCGCTTTTCAGTTGAAAGACGACTGGCTCGGACTTTTCGGTGAGGAGAAGAATACAGGAAAACCCGTGGGATCTGATTTCTGCGAATCCAAGCCGACGGTGATGACCGCGGCCGCGCTCGAAAGCCTGGATAAAGCCGGAAAAGAGCGCCTGATCGGTTTCTTCGGCAAAAACGAGCTTTCCAGGAGCGACATAGACGACGTTAAAACAATCATCGAGGACTGCGGAGCCGCCCACAAGATTCTTGACGAAGCGCGGGAGATGACTTCACAGGCCCGTTCCAGCCTGCGAATATTTCCAGGCAGTGACTGCAAGCGACTCCTTTTGCAATGGCTGGACTTCATTGTCGGGCGCGATATGTAGCTAGACGGTGCTCGAAAATCCTTCTTTGACACTGCGAGGCAGTGCATCAGGGCTTTTCTCCGCTCCGCCTGCGCTGCCAACGCGGTTCACGCGGAGTTTTGAAACGGGCTCTCTATGTAAAAGAGGCATTTCCCGAAATGGCTTCCGTTCTGAATAAGAGCCGAGTGAAAACGATCGCTCCAGAACGATCCGGAACTATTGAGTTGTTTGTTATACCATTGACCGATTCTTCCGTGCAGATATCTGAGTCCTTCTGAAATCACCCGGCCTTTGCTTGCCGTCAACAGAAGATGAACATGATTGCTTGTCACAATGTAATCAAGAACATCTATCCCGTAACGTTTTTGCATCTCAAGTAACTGTTGTGCATAAAATTGTCGATACTTCTTGTATCGGAAAAGAAATTCCCTATTATGACACCTGTGTGTAATGTGATAGCAGGGGTTGTCAATCCATCCTCTTTGTAGGCATATCTTAAATCCTTAAAATCATATTTCTCGGTTAACTTTCTTCGGCTAAGATATC
>CAZGYO010000076.1:0-9234 GCA_964530455.1 uncultured Victivallales bacterium | reverse complement strand
CATATACAAGCTAACATGTCATATTATAATGTCAAATAATAGGTGTGACCCCAATACCCTTTCAGTTTGACAAAATCTTTTTTTTCCAGGAATCGCGAAGCGGGACAATACGGTTAAACACCGTTTTATCGGATCCGGAATCAGGGTCGATGGAAAAATAGCCTTTTCTTTCGAACTGGCATTTCCAGCCCGGCTCTTTATCATTAACGCCTGGCTCGATAAACGCTTGTATTGCCCTGATGGAATCCCGGTTTAAATTGTCGATAAAGGACCCTTCTCCATTTACTTCGCCGGGGTTTTCCTTTTTGAACAGGCGGTCATAGAGCCTGACTTCCGCCTGAATTGCGTGTTCCGCCGAAACCCAGTGCAGAGTGCCCCTGACCTTTCTGCCGTCGGGTGAATCCCCTCCGCGTGTTGCCGGATCATATGTGCAAAGAAGTTCAATGACGTTGCCGTCCTCATCCTTCACGGCTTCGCGGCATGAGATGAAGTATGCGTAACGGAGCCTCACCTCGCGGCCGGGCGCCAGGCGAAAAAATTTCCGGGGCGGGTCTTCCATAAAATCGGATCGTTCTATGTAGATAATCCTGGAAAAAGGAACTTTCCTGGTTCCGGCTGCCGGGTCCTCCGGATTATTTACCGCGTCAAGCTCCTCGGTTTTGCCGACGGGATAGTTTTCTATCGTGACCTTGACGGGGTCCAGCACGCCCATCACTCTCGGGGCTCTCTTGTTCAGGTCTTCCCTGACGCAGTGTTCGAGAAGCTCGATCTCCGAGAAAGTATTCTGTTTGGTCACACCGACCCTCTCGATAAAGGCACGGATGGATTCTGGCGTATATCCTCTGCGCCGCATACCCGATATGGTGGGCATCCTCGGATCGTCCCACCCGGCCACAAAACCGCCCTCAACAAGTTCAAGGAGTTTTCTTTTGCTTGTCACCGTATATGTCAGATTCATCCTGCCGAACTCTATCTGTCTTGGATGGTATATCCCGAGCTGCTCGATGAACCAGTCGTAAAGAGGTCTGTGGTTCTCAAAATCGACATCGCAGAGCGAATGAGTAATGCCCTCTATGGAATCCTCCAGTCCGTGGGCCCAGTCGTATGACGGATATATGCACCATTTTGTGCCCGTACGGTAGTGTTCGGCATGTATAATTCTGTACATGACCGGGTCGCGCAGGTTGAGGTTTGGCGAAGACATGTCGATCTTGGCACGCAGCACTCTTGATCCGTCGGGGAATTCCCCGTTTTTCATCCTTTCGAACAAGTCCAGGTTCTCCGCAACGCTTCTTCCGCGGCAGGGGGAATCCTTTCCGGGTTCGGTGAGTGTGCCGCGATATTCGCGAATCTGTTCGGCGCTGAGGTCGCAAACATATGCTTTGCCGGCCCTGACAAGTTCCAGTGCGTATTCGTGCATTCGGTCGAAATAGTCCGAGGCGTAGAAGAATCGGTCATCCCAGTCAAAACCCAGCCAGCGGATATCTTCCTTTATCGACTCCACGAAAGCCGGGCTCTCTTTCGCCGGGTTGGTGTCGTCCATGCGGAGATTGCATTTGCCCCCGAACTCACGCGCTATCCCGAAATTGATGCATACGGCCTTGGCATGCCCGATATGCAGATAGCCGTTGGGTTCGGGTGGAAAGCGGGTATGGACACGTCCTGAAAACCTTCCGCTTTCGTTATCAGTGCATATTTCAGCACGTATAAAATCTTTATTTTTTTCAATTGTTTCCGGCATATTCATCTATTGCAGGTCTTCACTTTTCACATAATTTACCCAAGTGCATCCCGGGGCCAAAATTGTTTGCCCTATCCGCATTGCTGTTAGGCATTTGCAGTAGTTACTACAGCATCATGCCGAACGGCTTCGCATCCGCACAGCCAAGGGAATCTCACGGATCCACGTTGCAGTTAAGATGCTAACACTACATCCAGAATACCGCAATTTCCAGCTTTTTTTCCATCCACCCGGCAAGCCGCAGATACGCAAGGGTCACATCGTTCCCGAAAAGCACCCATATGTATGCGGAGGCCGCGAGAAACGGGCCGAAAGGGAACGCGGTCTTCGATGGCTTTTTACGCCAGAAAACCAGGTACAGCCCGTAGATGGAACCTAGCAGCGATCCCGCAAGCATGGTAAAAAAGCACGCCGGTATTCCGAGGCACGCCGCCAGTGCGGCCATAAATTTGACATCGCCCCATCCGAGCGCCTCTTTTTTGAACACGGCTTCTCCGAGCAGAGCCAGCCCTGAAAATATTGTCCCCACAGCAAAGGCGCATGCGGCTGATTTCCCGAGCGCCGACCAGCGGGAGTGCAGTCCCCAGTTTTCAGGCAGGGCAAAGGAGGAAAGAAGCCCGAGAACCAGCACCGTAACAGTCACCTCGTCCGGGATTATCATGTGCTCGGAATCTATACAGACTGTCAGTATCACCATTGATGTCACAAGGAAGTACGGAACAGCTATGCTCAACGGCTGGCCAAGTTGCTGGATGCGCAGCCAGACTGCCAGGAACATAAGCGCCGAGACCAGTTCAACCCAAAAATATGAGGAAGCTATTTTCTGTGCACAACCGCGACATTTAGCGCCCAGCAACAGCCAGCTGAGAATCGGAATATTGTCGTGCCACGGAATATTCTTTCCGCAGGAAGGGCATTTTGACGCTGGAGTCACAATCGAAATGTCTCTGGGAATCCTGTATATACAGACATTGAAAAAGCTGCCCAGGCATGCACCGGCAACGAATATCACAAGATTCCAGAACGGCATGAGTTGTGGTGTGAAGGGATATGGATAGTTCATTTCTGATAAACTCAGTTGCCGCCGTTGTCTTCCTTTGAAGCCCTTTCAAGCGCCAGGCGGATTTCGCGCGCCAATGATTTTGTCGTGAACGGTTTCAGCACAATTCCGTAAGCGACATCGCGAAGCTTGCTTTCGGGCAGGCTTCCCGGATGCCCCGTCATCAGTACCACGGGCAGTTTTTTAACGGACTCCCTGATCTTTCCGGCCAGTTCGTAGCCGTTCATACCCGGCATGACGATATCCGTGAGAAGAAGATCTATTTCGTTCCCGACGTCCTCGGCAAGTTTCAGGGCATCCCTCGCGTTTGCGGCTTCATACACGGTATAATGGTTTATCCGCAGAATCTTGGAGGCCAGGTTAAGGACGCCCGGATCGTCATCTACAACGAGTATCGTCTCCTCTCCTCCTTCGATAGCCTGAGTCGACGTGGTATCATCCGTAGAGATTTCTTTTTCAGCATCTCTTTCGGACATTATCGGAAAATAAAGGTTTACGGTAGTCCCAACGCCCGGTTCAGAATCGATTTTTATGAACCCGTTAAACTGTTTTACTATTCCGAAGGTGGTGGACATCCCGAGCCCGGTTCCTTTACCTTTCGCCTTCGTTGTGAAGAAAGGTTCATAAATCTGCTGCATTGTTTCCACATCCATTCCCGTGCCGGTGTCGGATACGGATATATGCACGTAGTCGCCGGGAAAAATCTCAAGGTCGGTGGTCCATGTCTCGGGCGCTATATGGGCATCCCGGGTCCTTATCTCCAGTTCCCCTTTTCCCGGCATTGAATCGCAGGCATTTATCACAATGTTCATCATGACCTGTTCAAAACGACCGGGCTCAATCAGAATCGGACTCAGTTTGTCGGCAAGTTTAATCCTGAACTTCACTGAATCGCCTATTATCGGCTTGAACATTCCCTTCATGTCCTTTATCAGTTTGTTAACGTCTGAACGGACGGGCTTGCTGAGCTGCTTGCGGCTGAAGGCTAGAAGCTGTCTTGTCAGGTTTGAAGCTCTTGTGCCCGCCTTTTTTATTTCCTCCAAACTGCCCCGCCTGGAATCATCCTCGGGAATGGAATGCAGAAGAATGTCGGCGTAGCCAATCACGGACGTGAGAATATTGTTGAAGTCGTGTGCCACTCCCCCCGCCAGGCGTCCCAGGGCGCTCATTTTCTGTGACTGGTGAAGTTGTCTTTCAAGTTTCTTTTCGTTAGTGATATCCCTTTTAACAGCGACAAAACGGCTGATCGTCCCGTCATCTTCGCGGATAGGGGAAATCACCGCTTCCTCTTCGTATTCGGCGCCGTCCTTGCGCTTATTTATGAATCCGCCGTTCCAGGTATCTCCTGAGAGTATAGTCTGCCACATTGACTGGTAGAAAACGCTGTCGTGCCTGCCGCTTTTGAGGATATTCATATTCCTGCCGAGAATCTCCTCTATTGAATAGCCGGTGATTTGTTCGAAAGCGGGATTTACATAGTGAACATTCGCGTCAATATCGGTTATAACGATAGCTTCCGCGGTCTGGTTCAGTGCCGTGGCAAGGAGATGTATCTCCGTCCGCGCGGTTTTCTTTTCGGTGATGTCGGTAGCAACCGAAATCATGGATGTTATCTCGCCGCTGTCCTCCGATATGACCGGGGACTTATTCACCGATAACCATACGGCCTGGCCCTGTGCGTTCACCAGAGGGGTTTCGATATCGACAAGCAGATGCCCCTGCGCCAGGACTTTCTCATCCTCATTCCTCACCCTGCATGCGGTTTCTTCGGGGTAGAGATCGAAATCGGTCTTCCCTATAATCTCATTCAGTTCCGCGCCTATGAAATCGGTGTAAGCGCTGTTGGCGTATCTGTACCTGTAGTCCAGGTCCTTGCAGACAATCATGGCAGGCGTATTTGAAAGCACCTGTTCCTTTTCGACGAGAAGGCTCCGGTAGCGCCGGATGTGGCTTCTTGCCTCCTCTATAATATGGCATGGCGCCCGGAACAGGTCCATATACTTTTCGAAAACCGCGGTAACAGCTTTGAATTCTTTCTCACTGGAGACCGGAAGCTTCGAAGACGCCCTGTAGATCTTTACCGGATCCTTGTATTTGAATTCAGCGGCGAATGAGCGGATCCCGGCGTCATCCACCTTGCCCAGGGAAACCGGCCCTATCAACCATGTAAACTCAGGGGATTCCGGCGCAAAATCAAAAGGAAGCATTTTCAGTTCAAGTCCATCAATGTTTCTGCATGATTTCAGTCTGTCCCCGAGTTCCACCCCCGAAGCGGAACCGTCATCAAGCAGAATATCCAGGAACTCTGAGGCAATGCCCCACTCGGTCACGGGTTCCCATTCCGGATTCAAGAGGATCAGCGGAACCCCATGAGTCTTCGAGAAAGCATCCTGAAAATCCTGCAGGAGCGCCAGCGGCACAAGGTCTGTAAAACCGCCTGAGTCCGTGCTGAACTTTCCTGTCTTGAGATTCATAAGCGAATATAGTACGCTTTGCATTTTCTATCAACAAGGTTACCGAATAAACAGATGTTTCGATTTTCCCGTCAGGAACCCGACAATGCATTCTCAAGCGCACCCTCCATCGTCTTTACCGGGGCATCCAGACCGGTCCATATCTCGAAGGACCTGGCCCCCTGATAGAGGAGCATCAGGCGTCCGTCTGCCGTTCTGCATCCGCGTTTTGCTGCTTCCCGGAGAAGGCTCGTATTCCTGTATATTGTATCATAAACGCACATCTCGCGGGGCAGGATATCCGGGTCAACAGGGGAAGGATCATCCTCCCTCAGGCCGAGACTCGTTGCCTGGACAAGCACATCGCATTTGCTGAGAACGGCCGCGACGCTGTCAGTATCCGAGAGGGCCACGGCCTCTGGCGCGGCGTTCGGTCCTGAAGATTTTCTGAGATCGGCGACAAGTTTCTCGGCCCTGGCGAAGGTCCTGTTGACGATTGAAACCGATGCCGCGCCGCGGCGAATCAGATGCCATGCAACCGCCCTTACCGCGCCTCCTGCTCCCAAAAACACAAAGGAGCTTCCGTCCGGGGAAACGCCGAAGGCTTTCTCAAGAGCCCTCTCAAGTCCGTATCCGTCCGTGGAACAGCCATACAGGCATCCATTTCGGTTCACCACGGTATTTACACTCTCAGTCAGCATGCACTCATCCGAAACCGAGTCGAGCATCGGAATTATTGCCTTTTTATGGGGAACCGTAATGTTGAAGCCGGACAGATCCGTTCTGGCTTCGTCGACAAAACGACTCAAATATTCCGGGCGCACATGCAGCGCGGTGTATTCCGCGTCAAGTTCCAGCGCTTTGAATGCGGCGTTATGCATCGCGGGGGAAAGGGAATGCGACACCGGATCGCCTATCACCGCAAAATGTTTTTTTCTGTTCTTGCCCATATCAGCCTGCATCTTTGTCGGGAAAAATCTGCTTCGTGAATTCGTGACATCAGCCACAAAATAAATTGGCTCTCCTGACTGCTTTTTTGAGGGTAATTCAGATCAGGACCCGAAAAAACGTTTGGCTTTTTTCAGAAAAGAATCTATCGCGGGATGAATCCTCGAGTTTTTGCACTCTTCTGCGTAACCGCGGAGAATTTCTTTTTGTTTGGAGCTGAGGTTTTTGGGGGTTTCGATAGTGATGCGGACGTGCTGGTCTCCCCTGCGCGCTCCCTTCAGAGACGGAATTCCTTTGCCTTTTATCCTCATTACCGTGCCGTTCTGAATACCTTCGGGTATTTTAAGCTTTGTTTTGCCTGTCAGTGTCGGAACCTCGAGAACCCCGCCCAGGGCCGCGGTCGGAAAATCTATCGGGACATCGCATATTATATCCTGTCCCGAACGTTTAAAAAGTTCGTGTTCACGCACGAAAATAATCACATACAGATCCCCCGCGCGACCTCCCCGAAGACCGTCATCCCCTTCACCCGCGACACGCAGTCGCGAACCCTCGTCTACTCCCGGCGGGATATGTATCTTAAGAGTCTTCTCTTTCCTTATTCTTCCCTCGCCGAGACACTGCGAACACGGCTTGTCTATTTTCTGTCCCGCCCCCCTGCATTCCGGGCATGTCTGGCGGACACTGAAAAATCCCTGGGTGGCCGTGACCTGCCCGGTCCCGTGGCAGCGTCCGCACGGCGAACGGGAGGTTCCGGGTTCGCAACCGCTGCCGGAACATTTCGAGCACAGCTGCATCTTGTTGATCCTGATCCTCTTTTCCGCTCCGAACACGGCCTCCTCAAAATCTATTTCCATGTCGAAACGCAGATCCGAGCCGGATCTGCCCCCCCCGGGGCTTCGCCCTCTGCCGCCCATGCCGAAAAGATCATCGAAAATACTGCCGGTTCCGCCACCGCCGCCGCCAAAGACCTGGCTGAAAATATCGAAAGGATCATGGAACTCAAAACCTTCGTAGCCGGCTCCCCCGCCTGCCCTTCCGCTGCTTGTGAAGGCCTGATGTCCCAGCTGGTCATATCTGCGGCGTTTCTCCTGGTCGCTCAGAACCTCGTAGGCCTGTGATATCTCTTTGAACTTTTCTTCGGCGCCTTTGTCGTCGGGATTCTTGTCGGGATGATATTTTATCGCGAGCTTACGGTAGGCCTTCTTTATCTCCGCGGCGCTCGCTTCTTTCCCCACTCCGAGTATTTCGTAGTAATCTTTAGGCATATTGAGTTATTAAATTTGCTGTTCCTGATCTTTAGCGTTTTCATCGGCGGGCCCGGTGCTGACGACAACCGTCGCCGGCCTCAGAAGTCGGCCTCCGATCCTGTACCCGCATTTCCACTGGCGTATGACACGACCTTCCTCCACGCAATCGGAATGCTCGTTCTGTACAGCCTCGTGAATTTCGGGGTCGAAAACATCTCCCACCGCCTCTATCTTCTCCACGCCGAGGTCGCTGATGGCTTTCGAAAATTCCCGGTGGATCATTTTCATCCCCTCTTTTACCAGTTCCATGTTGTCGGCGTTTTCAGCGGCATCCATGGCCATATCGAAATGGTCGAAGACATTCAGAACAGGTATAAGGGCTTCGTTCCTCCCGGCATTCTGGCACTCGATCTTTTCACGCAGATTTCTTTTCCGGAAATTCTCGAAATCAGCTCTCATGCGGAGCAGTTTGTCTTCGCTTTCCTTCAACGTGTTTTCGAGGGACTCAATTTTCTCTTCGACCTCAGTCGGCCGCAGTTCATCCTTGCTCTTTTTCTCTGCGGCATCTTTGAGCTTATTCTTATTTTTATTGCCGCGTTTAGCAGTCATTGCGTTTATACTCCTTAATCTCAGGTTCGCGCCATTTTTCGAATCCCATTGAATCATCAGCTTGAACTCCGGTCTCCAATTCGGCTGTTCCGCGTTGGATTCCCGAAATTCCCGGAGTTAAAGGATTCGGAAATATAGAAAATAATATATATGGCCGAAGAATCAATCTCCGATGGAATTTTGCCCTGCATTTTTTATCTCGGAAACCAGGTTTCGGTAATAGCTGCGCAACACCGGCTGGTCGGGAAAGGACTCAATCGAACGTCTCCAGACCTTTTCGGCCTGTTCCAGGCGCCCGGTATTGACCAGCAGAACACCGTAATTCATCCTTGCACGCAGGTTTCCCGGAGAAAGAGACAGCGCTTTGAGAAAATCTTTCTCGGAATCCTCGTATCGACCTAATTTCGCAAGAAAAGTCCCCCTGTTGATGTATGCGGTATTGTAGTCCGGATAAATCGCAAGCGCCTTTGAGCAGGCGAGAACAGCCAGTTTGTAGTATTCCACGGCTTCGGCAGGGCCAGCCTTGGCCAGGCGCTCTTCGGCGAGCGCCTCATATTGCACGGCCAGGTTGTTCCATGTCTTCACGCTCCGGGGCGCGGTCCTGGTTCCGGCAAGCGCTATGGAAAGCCTGCTGTCCCAGTCTCCGCCACGGACTATCGTCCTCGCCGCCAGAAGCGAACTAAGCAGTAATATGGTCAACATGAAAATTACCGGGGCCTTCCCGCAGAGCCGCCGGATTGCGATTACAGCCAGGAAACAGAGCCATACACTCGGTATATACTGCAGTCTTTCTGCAAAGACAGTTCCCGCCGGAACTATCAGGTTTGATGCGGGCAGGACGCAAACCGCGTAAAGAGCGATTAACAGCAGCCATTTCTTTCTCGCGGCCGGAAAAAACACACAGAAAAGGGCCGACACAAGTGTAACAAGCAGTATGGGAAGCAGCACTGAAAGTTCGAAGCAGCTTTCCGGGGGAATGATCTGGGCGTATGAATAATCGTGCGAGAGAACCCGTGGCCAGACAAAAAGTTTGAGGGCTTTTCCCTGAAGCATCACGGCCCCGGCCTGCATGAGGCCCTGCGGCATAAGAGCCAGCCTGTTGTCTATCACGGGCTGAAACCGGTCCTTTGCGGGTATCACTGTTCCGAGCACGGCATATCTTGCGGCAACCGC
>CAZGYO010000075.1:0-9245 GCA_964530455.1 uncultured Victivallales bacterium | reverse complement strand
AAGGAAAAGACTCAGTTTGTGTCGAATGCGAGGAATAAGAATGAAGCTGTGCTCCTGCACATATTGTGCAAATATTGATTTATTTATCCATTTCAGAAATTGGTTTTCGGTGCATATATTAGTTCGTGAGCTTGATTAAAGAGCCAATTTCGAAACTCTCCGTGGCAGTCTGCCTGCGCGTCGCCTGACTGCGAGCGTAGTCGCTCAGGCAGGCACGCAGACAGGCGCGGTATTCGCGCCGGAAGAGCCTGCCGCCAAAGGCTTGGGGCGGAAGTTTTGAAACTGGCGCTAAAACCAGAAATTTTATTGCCATAACGATAAGGAAACAAAATGCAGAAAAATTCAGACACTCCGAATATCCTGATCATAATGACCGACCAGCAGCGTGCCGACACCATCGGCGCGCTTGGCAACTCCCTGATAAAAACCCCCGCGATAGACAGCATCGCAAAATCCGGCACATCGTTTACCAGGGCGTATACTCCGGCCCCGATATGTTCCCCGGCGAGGGTCTCGATGATGACTGGTATCCCACCGCACATACACAGATTCACCGACCACGACTGGTGGCACTGGGAACCCACGGAAGGACCGCGCACGGGAGCGCCGCACGACTCTGCTTTCCTGGAAAATGCAAAAGAGGCTGGTTACCGGACATTCTGGACGGGTAAGGTACATCATCACGGTAGGTCCTGGCTGTTTGACGGTTTGGACCAGTACGCCGGCAGGGAAGCGCAGCCGAGTCACAAGACCGAGATACTCGATGACTACAGCGATTTCCTTTCGGAAAAGCGCTATTCTGAATATCTGCCCCCGAGCATGGGCAGGGGCAGCGAATACTATATGGTGCCGCAGGCGACGGAAGCGCCGGTCGAAGACTGCCGCCCGAACTGGCTGGTCGACCAATGCATAGATTTCCTGGACCGGCGCGATAAAGAGAAACCGTTCGTGATGCATTGTCATTTTCCCGAACCGCATCCTCCGGTCTGCAACCCGATGCCCTGGGCTTCGCTGTACCGTGCCCACGAGATGGATGCCCCGTACAGGCCGGAAAATTATAAGGACTACCAGTCGCGCACAAACCGCTACCAGCTACGTTACAAATGCAAGGAGACCGCGCAGGAGGACGATATCGGGTACAGGATATTCAAGGCGGCATACTACAGCAATATTTCCTACGTGGACAGCCAAATCGGGCGCCTTCTGAGCGCACTCGGGAACGAACGCGAGAACACGCTGATAATCTTCACCTGCGATCACGGCGAGATGCTGGGCGACTACGGCTGCGTAGGCAAACGCTGCATGCTCGAGGCATCGATCAGAATCCCGCTTATCGCCTCCTGGCCGGGGCATATCCCCGAAAATCATAAATGTGATATTCCTGTGACTCTTCTGGATATACACCCGACAATACTCGACGCGCTCGGCGACGCCGGAAACCTGAGAAGCGCCGAGGGCGCTTCACTGATATCAGTGGCCTCCAGAGACCGTGAAGATGCCGGCGAACGTTTGGTCTTCAGTCAGTTCTCCAGCGGTTGGTGCGGACAGTACGCGGTATCCGACGGGAAATGGAAGTATGCGTATTCCGCCCCGGACAACAAGGAATGGCTCTTTGAGATACAGGATGGACTAGCGGAATCTGAAAACAGGATCGGCGTCCCCGAAGCCCGCCCACGCATAAAAAGGCTCAAACAGGCTCTGATGAAACGCCACGATCCCGTAGCAGACCCTTATTCTGATGCTGTGGAGAACGGTGACTGGAAAAAACATACTCCTCCTGCCGAAGATTATCTGGACGACCCGACTTTCGGCTACCTCTGGCAGGAACGCGCGCCGGAAAAACTACAGAAAGCAGTTGATTCCCTCGGTCCCGGTTACGCCAGAAAAGTAATAAAAACAGATAAAACACCCTCGCTTCACGCATTGCACGCCGTTTGCGGGGGAAAATCCCCTTTCGAAGGATGACCGAATATGAAGCAAAAACGCCCCAACATTCTGATGATAGTAACCGACCAGCAGCGGGAGGATTCGATCGCCGCGCTCGGGAATCCGATTATTAAAACACCCAATATGGACCGGCTGGTGAATGAGGGCACAGCATTCAGACGTGCGTATTGTCCGACGCCCGTATGCGGGCCCACGCGTGGTTCCCTCTCCACCGGGGTGCCGCCGCATGAAGCACTTCAGACCGACAATTTCGGCGGTCCCGACATGGATTTCGCGGACTTCGCGTCGTTGCTGAAATCTGCAGGATATCAAACCTACGGCTACGGCAAACCCTACGGGGCATTCAGGAGAACGCGCATGGAAGGGTTTGATGAATTCCTGACAAGCGCAGATTACAAAAAGTGGTTCAAAAAACAGGGTATCACTCACGCTGACGGATCGCGCGGGTATGGAAACGAATATTATTATATTCCGATGATACAGCCGTATCCTGCAGAATATGACAGAACCCACTGGACAGCGGATCGTTCAATCGAGTTCCTGAAGGAAAAACGTGATTCTGACAAACCGTTCTTACTCTGCACGCACTGGGGCCGGCCACATCCATGCTGGCGTATTCCCTATCCATGGTTTTATCTCTACAGGGGGTGTGAGATGCCCCATCCCAACAGGCCCGCCGATTTCAGGAATTACCGGTGCAGGGCAAATCTTTTCCAGAACAGGTATAAATGGATGGAGGAAGCCGTTGAAGGCGGCGACGACCTGCTTCTGCGCCGTATACGCGCTGCTTATTATGCGGGGATTTCATATTTGGACTGGAATATGGGCCGCATATTCGAAGCACTCGGGGATGAAATGGATAATACCCTGATTATTTTTACTACGGACCACGGAGAGATGCTCGGGGACTACGGCTGTGTGGGCAAACGGTGTATGCTTGAAGCTTCGGTACGTGTTCCGCTTATAGCCAGGCTTCCGGGATTTATGCCCGAAGGGCGTCAGGTCCGCGGGGCGGCGACGCTTCTCGATGTCATGCCTACGATCTGCGAAGCCGCGGGAATCGAGACTCCGGAGCTTTCAGAAGCTGTATCCCTGACGCAGATTGCCGATAAAGAGCCCGGCGATCGCATTGTTTTCTCGCAGTTTTCCCGAAGCTGGAACGGACAGTACTTCGCTTCGGACGGGGACCGCGCATACTGGTATTCCGCGGCTGATAAACGGGAATGGAACTTCCGTCTCAAAGACGAACTCGACCAGGGGCCGATACTGGAACGTGATCAGCGCGGTGAAGAGTTATACGATGCTCTGATACAGAGACATGAGGAAGATCTCTATTCCGACGCCGTCGAGGATGGTGACTGGAAGGATCATGAAGTACCGATCAGTCCCATGTGCAGCGATCCTGATTACGGATACCTTATGACAGACAGCAGCGGGCCGCTTCAGGATGATATCAACGCGCTCGGCCCAGAATATGTCCGTCAAGTGACGGGACTCAACAAGGGTCATCTCATGGGCGAACATATGGTGACCCCGACTGAAGAAGAATGGGAAGCCATTGGATACCGTGCTCCCTGGCTGGAGCCTGAAGGAATGCGGGGCGGGCATACGTAAGGTGTGCTCCGTACTTCGTTCTGCGTAAGTCGGCAGATCCGTACCTGCTGAGGGTTTACTGATATAATTGCTGAGCGAAGAAACGTAAGAAACAAAAAACATTATTAATATGCAGAGGTTCCCCTTGCGGGTACCCGAAAAAGGAAGGGAAAACCATGATCAGGGTAAATGTTAAGGCCACATTCAAACCCCTTGACAATGTAACTGTCACAAAGGATTCAGGAGAAACAATCCGTATTTTCGACGGTGAAGGCCGTTTGTATGCCCGGGGAAAGGGGCCTGAATTCACATTCCCCGTTTCCGGTACGCTCGGGCACCACACCGCGGGTTCATATGATGAAAACGGGATTGAGCTTGAACGGACTTCTTTCGCGGTCGACTGTAAAACGAAAATTGAGGACGATACAGGTACATTCAAAAAACTGTGTGAAGTCCTCAGGCATACCCATACACTGGGAAACGCGTGTGCGAGTCATATACTGTCTACCGACGGCGAAGTCTACCGGATGCATTCGGTAGCGTCCCGTGACAATGTTCATGCTATGAAAGGTGCTATGTATTTTATGCGTCACATGAAGGACGGGATCGATCTGCACGCGAAATATCAGCGGGGGGACGGGCTGATCTGGGATTTTGCCGCGCCCTGCGACCCTGAACTGCCGTCAGGACATGAGTGGAGATGGGAACCTGAATTCGGCAGGTATTCGGAGGACCATCAGACAAGTTTCGGACGCCAGCCTGCAGAAAATGATGTTGAGCATCAGCATATACGCGGGGTCTGGCGCGCCTGGAAATGCACGGGCGATGATGAATGGATGAAGGGTAAGCTTGACAGCGCACTGAAAGCGATGCGGTTTTCCGGAAGCAGTGAGTGGTTCTGGTCTGAAAAATATAAACTCCTCAAACGGCCCTATACCATAGACACCTGGGACTTTGTTTCTCTGTTCGACAGGTACCGGCTGCCCCTGAGCGGTGACTGTGGTCTTGCAAAACCGGGTGTGACGGTCTACGGAATCATGCACGGGGACAATACCGGCATGGCGGACGCCTGCGACAAGCTGGCAGAGATGTGTGCGTTCGCCGGACGCGCTGAAGATGCAAAGGAAGCAAAAGCGTTCGCCGACGGCCTGCGCGAACGTCTCGATAAGATAGCATGGAACGGCAAGTTTTTCACGCATCACGTTTCTGAAGACCCTTCGTTTGAACGGGATTTCGGTGTTGATGAGTCGAAGCAGGTTTCCCTTTCAAATGCATATGCACTTACACGCGGGATTCGCCATGAACAGGCGGTTTCGATCATACAGACGTATCAGCGGATACGTGAAGAGATGCCTGAAACTTCTCCTGCCGAATTTTTCATGATATACCCGCCCTTTCAAAAGGGCTGGGGCCCTGCTGCAAGCCCGTTTCAGTATGCAAACGGTGCAGTGACCGGCATCGTGGCAGGGGAACTTGCACGCGGCGCGTTTGAACACGGATTTGAATCATACGGAGCGGATATACTTACCCGTTGGCTCGGGTTCATGGATGAGTTCAACGGGACAATGCCGTGGGCTTTGCGCGGGGCAATGCCTGAAACTCCTGAGCGGACCTTTGAAACTGTAGACCTTCGCGCTTTTGCGAACGCGGATCTCGTCTGCGAAGACGACGGTGTTCCCGGCTGGTACGATGATCCGGGTATGGACATGAGGGAACTACCCCGGGGCAGGCAGGTTATGAAAGACGTACCGTTTGACATCATTGAAGGAAATAACAAAAAGAGTCTGCTCCGTCTGGCCCGGGGAAAAGAGGGTTTTGCGGAATCTGCGGAGATCGAAGTCGACGGGAAGTTTAAAAGCATGTATTTCCTCCACTCCGGCAAAGGCAGCCCGATTGCGGGTGAAGTTGTTTTTAAATATGATGACGGAACAAAGGCAACAAAGTATATTGTCTCCGGCCGCGACGTGTTCGGTGACTGGAGCCCGCCGCAGCTTCCGGGCAGAGACCGCTCAATTGTCAGGAAAGACTTCTTCACCACGGTGACAGCATGGCGCGGGAAGTGCCCGAAATTCCGGGATGTTGCCCTGTTCGCGCACGGCATGGACAATCCCGAACCAGATAAGCATGTGAAATCGGTTGAACTCAGGCCCGGCGCCGAGGGTGCATCCTGGATGGTGATCGCGGTTACACTCAGTGACGCGCCCGCGTATTTCGCTCCCGGCAGGGAAGCCCATGGTGTTCCCCAGCCCTGGGCGGGCGGTGCGCTTTCATGCGCGCTGTTCGAGGGCCTTGCGGGTGTCATCGACACTGACAGGAATATGAAGCAGGTACGGATCTCCCCCAGATGGGAAGCAGCGGGTGTGAATGAAGTGACCGTCTGCCTCAAGTACGAGGACGGCGGCGGCTACGTCCGGTACTCGTATAAGCGTGAAGGTGAAAGGTTTACCCTGACAATTGCAGGAAACAGCAGCAGTCGAAGAGTTGAGCTTTTTATACCTCAAGGTGCTGATGTGAAATCCGTGATTGTCAACGGGGAGGAAAAAGAATTTGAAACAAAAAATGTTGAAAATTCCAGGTATGTCTGTGTCTGCCTTGAAGGGGTAGGTGCCAAGGACGTCTTTGTTAAATGTTAAATATGCATTATGCTCTGCCGCAGGTAAAGAGAAGGAAAAAAGATAATGAATGAGAAAAAAAGTATTGAAGAACTGAAAAGAATATTCTCCAATCCGCCGCGGGAATACCGGCCCATGCCGCAGTGGTCATGGAACGGGAATGTTACACGGGAACGGATAACCGAACAGATCGAACAGTTTGCAGAGCAGGGCTGCGGCGGGCTGTTCATGCACGCACGGCCCGGGTTTGCAAACGGATACATTACGGACGAATGGTTCGAGCTCTGGGCCTTTGCACTGCAGGAGGCAAAACGTGTCGGCATCGAATTTCATATATACGATGAGTTCACCGTTCCGGGCGGCGTCGCGGGTGGAAACACAATTGCTGAAAATCCAACCGTTATCCAGCATGAACTGAGACTTGAACCTGTCAGGAACAGGGAAACGAAAACGGGAGAATCCTTTGCCGTGCTCCCGAACGGCGATCTGGAATATACCGGCGACCCGACCGCGGGCGATATTATCGGTTACGCAACGTTTTCTGAGGGTAGCGTGGAAAAAGCCGAACAAGATACCGCGACCCACGCCATTGTTCTGGCCCCCTGCAGCGGCGCGGAAAAACTTCCGCCCCCCGATATCCTCCAGCGTCCGACCGCGGAAGCCTTTATCCGCACAACACACGAAAAATACCAAAAATCCGTCGGCGACGCCTTCGGGAAAGATGTCAGATACGTCTTCTGCGATGAACCGCATATATACTGTAGCCGCAACCGCCTTGCATGTTCGCGCGATTTTCTGCGGGAATTCTACCATGACCACGCCTATCGGCTTGAAGAGCGCATCGCTGAACTCTGCCTGAACACAGGAAAGTTCACGGAAGTCAGGTTCGACTACTGGAAAACTCTCGACCGCCTTTTCAACGATAATTTCATGAAACCCATGTACGACTGGTGCGCGGATAATAACCTGATGTTCTCCGGTCACCTGATCGAGAACCGGTGGCCGAATCCGCTCGATGTCCCCAGCAACATGTCCTCGCTCCGCTGGATGCACGCACCCGGTGAAGATCTCCTGGGATTTCAGTTTGATAACGAGAAGTTCGAAAACAACAAGCTCTATCTTCTCAATCTCAAGGAACTTTCAAGTATCCGCAATCAGCTTGGATGCGAATGGACGCTTGTCGAAACCTGCGGCGGGGGGGGATACAATCTGTCGCTGCCCTATTTCAAGAGCTGTGAGGATTTTGTACTCGCATTCGGTGTGAATGTGATCGACCCCCATCTCGCGCATGTCACGCTGTCGGGCATAGGCAAATACGACTGGCCCCAGACGCTTTCGGACCACAGCCCCTGGTGGCAGTTCTATCGCCCGCACGCCGACCACGTCGGACGTGTCAACGCCGCCCTCAGCCAGGCCAGGGAACATAGCCGGATACTGCTGCTGATGCCGACGACTACTTCCTGGTGCTACTATACCGGCAGCGAGTTCGATTCGGTTTCGGGGGGCGTATCAGCCGAAAAAATGGACTGGATAAAGCGCAGTCAGCTCGATCTCTGTTTCGATCTTTACCGCGCTCATATCGATTACGATCTCGGCGACGAGATCGTAATCGAGGATATCGGCTCCGTTGATCAAGGACGGCTTCTTGTCGGGGAACGCGCATACGATGCGGTTATCCTGCCTCCGGCGATGGAGAATATTACTTCATCGACACTTTCCCTGCTGCGGGACTTTGCAGACGGCGACGGCAGCCTCTTCAGGATGTGCAGCCCGGAAATGGTTGACGGCAGAAAGTCCGAAAACGCATTCGAACTCGGCCGTCTCTGCGCGGAAACAGGGGAACTGATTCGGGCGCTGCATGAAAAATTCGAATTCCCCTTCAGCGACATGCCGGGCAACCTTGTCATCCGACACGTGGACCTGGACGGCGATGAACTACTTTTTCTTAGCAACCCTTGGCCAGAGCCGATTGAAGGGGAATTTGAAATCAGCGGGGGATCAATGCAGAGGCTCGACACCGCCACCGGCAAAATACGTCCTGCCGTCTTCGAACGCAAGGGAGAAAAACTGAGACATACCCTCAAACTGCCTCCACGCGGGCATGAACTGCTTCTGGTTTCGGATGAACCTGTAAAACCGGCGGCTGTACAGAATGTCTCCCGCAAACAGATTCAGACAGAACCTGCCGGCATAACGCGTCTTGCTCCCAACCTTCTCTATATCGACTATTGCGACATTGAAGCCTGCGGTGTGCGGAGGGAAGATATCAATACCGTTCACGCGGAGGAGCTCAACTGGAAACTGCAGGGTTTTACCGGTATCCCGTGGACAAAACAGTACCGGAGGACGATCATGGACCGGGAGGTCGATCCTGAATCTGAATTCACCGTACGCTACCGATTCACCGTGGGTGACGGGTTCGATGGCCCGCTTTGTGCAGGGATAGAACGCGCCTGGCTATACGATATTTACATCAACGGTGAAAAGCTTGACCAGGACGGGGCCGAACGCTGGTTCGATCCCGATTTCCGGACGGTGCCGATACAGGCACAGCCCGGCGAAAATGTACTGACGCTTACCGCCAAACCATTCCATGTATTATGTGCCATAATGCCGGTCTATATCATCGGTGATTTTTCGCTGAGCCCGGCCGAACGCGGGTTCAGGATCGATCCTGCCCGCGATCTGGAAAAAGGCGACTGGACGGACCAGGGAATGCCGTTTTATGCCGATGCCGTACGGTATACGTTCACATTCATCCTTGAAGAAAAGACCGCCGATCCTGTTATACGTCTGCCGGAGTTTGACGAGCCGGTCGCACGCATAGGTATTGACGGCAACGAGATCGAACCTGTTGTTCATCCGCCCTATGAGGTGACTGTTCCCGAGATGCTGAGCGCGGGAGAACACAGGATCGATGTTGATGTGTTCGGCAATATGAAGAACATGATGGGCTCGCATTTCTCTGACCTGCTGCCGGGCATCTGGAGCTTTCAGTACAATCCCGAAGCCATGCCGCCGGGAAACGAGTACACATTTACACCCAGCGGGATGACCGGGGGACCTGCCGTGCTGGTCTGAAATACATTAACC
>CAZGYO010000074.1:0-9320 GCA_964530455.1 uncultured Victivallales bacterium | reverse complement strand
AGACGCTCGAGCTACGAGAGAACAGCAAATTTTGCGCATTTCGCAATTCCCATTTCAAAACACAAATTAAGGAGTTTATTATGGCAGGAATTTACAAAGCCTACGATATTCGGGGCATCTATCCGGACCAGTTGAACGAGGACACCGCCGAAAAAATCGGGCGTGCGCTGGTAGAATTTCTAAAAGCGGGGAAGGTTGTTGTCGGCAAGGACATGCGTCCGCATTCCACTCCCCTTTTTGAGGCGCTGGCCCGTGGGATAACGGGGCAGGGCGCGGATGTAATCGATATCGGGATGTGTTCGACCCCGATGTCATACCATGCGAACGGGAAATTGAATGCCGACGCAAGCGTGATTATAACCGCGTCGCACAATCCCGCCGAATGGAACGGGTTCAAGATCTGCCGTGAAAACGCGATTCCCCTCAGTGGTGTTTCGGGAATAGGGGACATTGAAAGGATAGTCTCGGAAGAAAGCTGGAGCGAGAGTCCGGAAACCGGCAGGATCAAGAAATACGATATCGCTCCGGAATACGCGGATTTTTTGAGACAGCACGCAAAACTCGACAGAAAGCTCAAGGTTGTTTGTGATTTCGCGAATGCGATGGGTTCTCTGGAGATAGAGGGAATCAGAGACATGTTTGAGATAATCCCGATGTACGAGGAGTTCGACGGCACTTTCCCAAATCACGAGGCCAACCCGCTGAAGCTGGAGACTCTCGACGCGCTGAGGGCCAGGGTCAAGGAAACCGGGGCCGATTTCGGTGCGGGATTCGACGGCGACTCCGACCGCTGCGGTTTTGTAGATGACCGGGGCGAGATCATGCCCATGGATTTGTTCGCGGCCGTTATCGCCCGTGACATTCTCGAAAGCAACCCCGGAGCCACCGTACTATACGACCTGCGCAGTAGCAGGGCCGTGAGGGAATCGATAAAGGAGAACGGCGGAAAACCCGTGATGAGCAAGGTGGGCCACGCGTTCATCAAAAACCAGATGCGCGAGCACAACGCGGTTTTCGCCGGTGAACTTTCCGGGCATTACTATTTCCGCGAAAACTACACCGCCGAATCACAGGGGCTTGCCTTCATAATGCTGGCAAACCTGATTTGCAAGACCGGTAAAAAGGCAAGCGAGCTGGTCGAGCCGCTGAAAAAGTATGCCTCAAGCGGCGAGATCAATTCCCGCGTGGAGGACGTCGAGGCGGTCCTTGACAAGCTACGCGAAGCTTATTCCGGCGGAAACCTTTTCGAACTCGACGGCGTGTCAGTGGAATACGATGACTGGTGGTTCAATGTCAGGGCATCAAATACCGAACCCCTGCTGAGGCTTATCGTTGAGGCTAATGATTCCGCGAAAATGGAGGAAAAATGCGAAGAACTCCTTGCTGTTATAAGATCCTGAATCCGTGGCATTAGCCACAGAAACACTGTACACAGACGGAAAAGGAGCTGATCCGCGGCCATGAAGGACAGGCGCCGTTACATTAAACGCGTGAACTACCTGCGCCAGCAGAACAAGCGCCGGAAACTAACGCACTATCTCAAAGCCGGGGGGTTCCGGAAAATCGCCGGCTCCAAGCTTCTCGGGTACAGAATGCGGCGTAACCGCAGGATACTCGCCGGAGTATTCATATTAATAATCCTGGCAGGCTTGTACGGTATATTTTCCTAGCGCCCCGTTATTTCATGAAAAAATTGCAACAATACGGAGAGTTTTGAAATGGGCTCGATAATCCAGATAGCGACAGGCGGTTTCGACGACAACTACTCATACATTGTCTTCGACCCGGAGAGCCGGGACACCGCGCTTGTGGATCCCTGCGGCGACACCAACAGGATACTTTCGGAACTCGGTAAACTCGATGCGCCCGAACCCCGATACATACTGCTCACACATGGACACGGCGACCACATTTCCGGAGTCGCCGCTGTAAAATCCTTTTTCGACGCGCCGGTTGCCGCGCATCCGCAATGTTCTTTCAGGCACGACATTGACCTAGACGACCGGAAAAGGCTTCCTTTTGCAAAGACATATATTGAATGCCTGCATTCACCGGGACACACTCGCGACAGCGTCATTTACCGGCTCGGCACCGACGAAGCCATCTTTACCGGAGACACCCTCTTCATAGACTGCTGCGGATACTGCGATGCCGAAACTATGTTCAGGACAATGCGGGGGGTCGTTTTTCCGCTTCCGGGCTCCAATGAAGTCTATCCCGGACACAACTACGGGCACGTCCCGCATGAACCGCTTGAAAAGCAGAAGACTCGCAACCCGTACCTATCGACGGACGATTTCGGAGAATTCCGACGACGACTGAAAGATCTTTAATCCAAGCGGAGTTTTGAAACTGGCTCTAATGGTGTGAGAAACAGCGTTCTGGAGCATGCGCCATCGCGACGCCGAGTTCATTGGCGCGCTGGATGACCTGCGAATCCCGCAGGGAGCCAGCCGGTGCGATGATGGCCTTGACCCCGGCCTCGGCGGCGACTTCAACGGCGTCCGGGAACGGGAAGAATCCGTCGCTTGCCATTACAGATCCCTTGATGTCGGAGGGTCCGCTGTACTTGTTCTCGTATTTCCATACGGCCTGTTCCACGGCGCCGACTCTGTCCTGTTCGCCGGTGCCCACGGCGAGGGTATGCCCGTCGTTCATTATTACGACGCCGTTGGATCTGACGTTCAGGTTGATATACCACGCTGCGAGGAGGTCTTCGGCTTTTTCGGGAGCAAGTTCCACTTCCGAAACCGCGTTGCCGTACTTGCTACTTTCCGCGGAAGCTGCTTTGATGTCGGAGACGGATCTGAGTTTTGTCAGAAGCGGAGCCGCGACTATAAGTGATCCGTCCGCGAGGACCTTGATGCTGTTGTGCCGCCCTTCAGACTCCCCGACATATTTCGGGAGGGCATTGAGAGAACCGCATTTCAATACCCTAATATGCCTGTTCAGCTTGAACTTTTCCGAATCGTTGAATATTTCCAGAACACCTTCTTCGAATGAGGGAGCCACGACACATTCCACGAATGAACCCATTATCTCTTCCGCCGTATCGGCATCCACTTCGACATTGAACGCGGCAACGCTTCCGAAAGCCGCGCGGGCATCGCAGTCGCGGGCCCTGGCATAAACGTCCCGAAGAGCGTCACCTTCCCGGGAAACGGCGGCTCCGCTCGGGTTCACATGTTTCATCACGGCGCATGCCGGCGCGTCGAAATACTTGACGATATTGAGCGAATAGGAGATATCTTCCAGGTTCGTCTGCGAAAGTCCGCTTTTCCCGGTTTTCAGCAGCTTCATATCGGCTATCGGTGAAGCGGCGCCTGACGGCTTATAGTAGGCCGCGGGCTGATGCGGATTAGTACCGTATCGAAGGTCATCGACCTTCTCGAATTTTACACCGTTGATCTCTATTTCAGGCTTGAACTCGCCGACATTGCGCGACAGATACGTAGTCCTGTCCATTCCTTTTTCACTGCTCATGGATATTCCTTTGTTTTTTGAAACTGGCTCTGTTACAATTTTTCATAAAATATGCGGGCTAGCCCAGGGTTCCTTGATATGCGTTTTTATAAATTCGCCTGGCATCTTCGAAAAGCATTTCGCGCGGGTTATTGTTGAGTAGCCGGGTGACTTTCATCGCGCTCTCAGCCATGCCGTCGATTGCGGTTTCCGGTATATCCAGTTCGCGGAGACTTGATACTATTCCTACATCGCGGCAGAGCCGCGCTACGGCCATGACCGCGAGTTTCGCGGATTCGTCGGGAGAGAGTTCACCGGTATCGATTCCGAGCGCATCGGCGATATTCGCGAATTTTTCAGTGTTGGCCGGTGCATTGAATTCCATTACATAGGGAAGAAGCAGTGAATTCGCGATACCGTGGGGAACGTCGTAGCTGCCGCCCAGCGGATACGCCAGCGCGTGTACCGCCGCGGTATTGACCGGGCCCAGGCACATCCCGCCGTAGACGCTTGCGATAGCCATTTTGTATCGGGCCTCCAGGTCATTTCCGTTGCTTACGGCTTTCGGCAGGTTTTCGCCTGTGAGCCGTATCGCTGCAAGCGCGAATGTGTCGACAAATGGCTGGGCAAATTTATTCGTGTACGCCTCGACGGCGTGTGTCAGGGCATCTACGCCGGTATACGCGGTGGGTCCGGGCGGCAGGCTCGCGGCAAGAGCGGGGTCGACCAGCGCGACCGAAGGGTACAGATAATCGCTCACTATGCCTTTTTTGAGGTGCGCCTCCTTGTCGGAAAGTACGGCTATGGGCGTGACTTCGCTGCCTGTTCCGGCGGTAGTCGGCAGCATCACCGTGGGAAGTCCCGGACGGGGAATATTGTCCGTGCCGAAAAAATCGCCGATTCCGCAATCGTTCTCAAGCATTACCGCTGTTACCTTCGCTATGTCCAGGGAACTTCCGCCCCCGAGCCCGACAAGCAGTTCGGCGCCTGTGTCCTCCGCCGCTTCGGTGCATGCATAGACTATGCCCACTCGAGGATCCGGTTCCACGCCGTCAAATATAGCGAACTCTATTCCCGCGGCCTCTAGAACGGCCGTCACTTTCGAGACAATCCCGGCTTCGACCAGCCCCTTGTCGGTGACTACCAGTACCTTTTTTGCGTCAAGCCCGGAGATAATTCCGGGAAGCTCCGACAGGGCGCCGATTCCCATAAGCAGCCTGTCGCTCATTTTGAAATTAAGCGGCTTTTCCATTGTCTTCTCCATTCTAAGCATTCTCTTTGCACTCCCCGTCCCGAACCGAATTCGCGCTGGTCAGCCTGCCCTTTTTTAGCTGAACGGCTTCGCATCCGCGCCGGCTTCGTGAAACAAGCGGGCTGACAGCACATCTGTTTCGTCATTAAACACTTGGAGTAGTCATTGCCCCGTCGAGCTGAATAACTTCGCATCTGCGCCGCCAGGGGAACCTCGCGGATTCACGTCTATAATAACAAGCATCCGGCTTGAAAGCAATGAATTTTGGTATATCTTTAGAACGAAATATGACTGGTATATGGTTGGCGCGGACAAAGCAGAGCCCCCGCCGCGGGCTACCCCTCGTAAAGCAAAACAAATAAAAGGAGTGGGCGTTTTTTTTTATTTGCTAAAAGCATTTAGCTATTGCCGATTCTGATAAAACCAATACTGAAGCGGAGTCTTGAAACTGGCTCTTTAGACCAGATATGATTAATATGGTTGAGGTTTAGACGTATTAGCACTGGAAAAGCGGCGAGATGAAACCTATAGTCTTAATTTAAAACTTCACTTATCGGGAAGGATAGAGAGATGACAGGAAGCTGTGAGATCAAGAAGACCCATTCACCGGGCCTCCACACCGTTACAACACACCGCGGTTCGGTAGATGAACTTTTCGTATTGGCATACCCTATTCCCGGCGAGGATCCGCTGGCGCTTTTCAGGCGCAGCTCCAATGCGCTGAAAGAGAGGAATGCGCGTATTCTGAACCATTTTGTCTGGCACAAGCCTGAACACCGCGAGGCCGCCCGTGACGTATGGGAATCCATACTGGGAAAGACCCAGTGGCCTGTAAGCTGGATGGTGGACAACGTGGCAACGCACCCCTACGGCGGGACGACGATCCGCGCGATTGCCGGCGCGCCGGTGGAAAGCCTCGAGCACGCGGGCAGACCCGCGGGCGCACTTTACGAGACTGAGGTTGCGCGTTACCTGATTCTCGGCGACCTCCACGGCGATTCCGGTGGAAGCCGTCCGGAACAGGCGCAGGAAGTCTTTGATTCTATGATGGAGCTTCTCGGCCGCGCGGGAATGGATTTTTCAAACGTCATAAGGACATGGTTCTTCAATCACAAGATACTTTCATGGTACGGCGAGTTCAACAAGGTTCGCACCGACTTCTTCAACAAGCACAAGGTATTCGACGGCGTGGTTCCCGCAAGTACGGGGATAGGAGCGCCGAACCTGAACGGGGACGCGCTTATCGCCTCGCTGATCGCGGCAAGTCCGAAGAGTCCCGGCTTCACTTTCAAGGCGATTCCCTCCCCCCTGCAGCATCCCGCACTGGACTACGGCAGCAGTTTCAGCAGGGCTGTGGAGATAGAGACCCCGGACAGGAAGCACGTGATGGTTTCCGGGACGGCAAGCATAGACATGGACGGCAACTCCATTCATCTCGGGGACGCCGGGAGACAGACTCACTTTACGCTGGATGTAGTTGAGGCAATTCTTGAATCCCGCGGCATGAAATGGGAAAACACCGTAGAGGGCATAGCATATATCCGCGATGAAAAGGATACCGAAACGGTGCTGAGATGCCTTGAATCCCGCGGTCTCCGTGAGCTTCCTCTGCTTTTCAGCAGGAACACGGTATGCCGCGACGACCTCCTTTTCGAACTCGAGCTTCAGGCAACGAATTGCAATGTAAAGTGATCCGGGGATTATCTCTTGAAACTGGGAATTATGATATTGGCGGCGACGGTGCTTTTCATGATGGCCGGGGCGCTTCCCTTTATCAAGGCTGAGGCTGATCCTGTGCTGGTCTTCCAGTCTCCGGTCTTTACGGGGCTGCTTTTTCTGCTCGCCGGAAGCCTGTTCTACTGCTGCTGGAAAAGAAGATCCATGTCGTCGCGGGGACTCGTTTTCGCGATTGTCCACCTGTCGGTCATACTGATCCTTCTGGGCGCTTTTCTGCGTTTTCTGAAAGAGGAGAAATTCAACATCTACGTTCCGGTGGGGGTTGAACAGCCTGCGGTGCGCATCGACGAAAAAAACAATTACGTGGATCCCGGTTTCGGGTTCGATGTTTTCGCCACCGAGTTCAAGATTGATTATTTCGAGCCTGAAGAATACGACCTCTACCTGATAGACAGCACCAACCCCGATGCCGAACCTGAATTGCTGAAGTCCTTCAGGATCAAAGGCGCCGACGAGTTTGATCTGGGCGAGTACGGGACCGTGAATCTCGAAGATCTACGGGATCCCGACGGAATTGAGGGCTGGAAAGCGCATTACCGGGCCGGGGACTCGGCTGTATTGTCTCTTACAGAACCCGCTGTCAGGCGATACTACGCGAAACTCCTTTTTTCCGGAGGGGAGGACGGTCTGGAAAAGGAGGCGGAGACCGAAATCAACAAGCCCGTAACCCACGGCGGATGGCGCTTCTATTTTCTGAGCTTCGACAGACCTATGAAAAGGTATATCGTATTGACCGCGCGCAGGGATCCGGGAAGGATCCTGGTTATTTCGGGGATATGGCTGCTTATTGTCTCTATAACGGTGTACTGCTGGTTTATGGCCGGCGATAAAAGAAAATACGCCGCCGGGGAAAAACGCGAGGAGAAAGACAAAGTAGAGGCGTCTGCAACATGAACCTGGAACTCGCTGTTAAAATACTGATTATTGCCGCCATAAGCGCATATGCGCTGTCCTTTGCAACGGCTTTCATCAAAAAGAAGCCGGCATTGGCGCTGTTTCTCCTGGGCTGGCTGATCAACCTCTCCGTTTTTATTATGAACTGGATTGCAGGCGGCGAGCCCCCGTTCGGCAACATGTACCATGTTATGATTGCAATTTCGCTTGGCTTTCTGCCTGCATACATTTTCCTGGAACGGTTCAACAAGCTCGGCTGGCTTATGCCGTATTTTTCAATAGCGCCCGTCATTCCATTGACAGGCACTTTTTTCATGGGCCACGAAATTAACTGGAACAGAATACCGGCGCTTCAGTCGCCGTGGTTCGTGCCCCATGTCGCCTCATATGTGCTTTCCTATTCACTTAACACGGTCGGGGTTATCCTTTTTGCGGTGCTTCTCTTCAGGCGCTTTTTCCTGAAAAAAGAGGACTGGGACAAGTATGCCGGCGCTATCTACAGGGTTCTGCTTCTCGCGTTTCCTTTCATGACCTTCGGAATGCTGTCGGGGGCGCTTTGGGCGGAGGAGGCCTGGGGTGGCTACTGGTCGTGGGACGTAAAGGAGACATGGTCGCTCATAACCTGGACCCTCTATCTGATATATTTCCACTGTGTCAGAACCCCTTCGCTCAGGAAAACCGCGCCCTGGATACAGTTCGCGGCATTTCTGGCGCTGCTGACGACATTCCTGGCGGTAAACTACAACCTCATCCCGAAGATCCAGAGCCTGCTGCACAGCTACTGATCCCGGTAGCATTCGTTTTTTTCACCACGAAGGACTCTTCGTGGTGAAATCGATTTTGTTCGAACCCGTAATTTTCTCTCGCCAAGCCGCCTGTCTGCCGTGCACGGCACAGGCAGGCCAAGATCGTCATTCGGGCAGATCACCTCATTTTTTCCAGTTCGGAAAAGCGGCCACCGAGTTTGATAAGCTCGTCGTAATTTCCGCGTTCGACGATTCTTCCGTCCTCCATTACCAGAATAACGTCAGCGGCCTTGATGGTTGAAAGGCGGTGCGCGATAACAATAGAAGTGCGGTCCTTCATCAGGTTGTCGAGGCTCTCCTGAATTTCGCGTTCCGTTGTATTGTCAAGAGAACTTGTGGCCTCGTCAAGGATTATTATAGCAGGATCTTTGAGTATCATTCGCGCAATGGCCATCCGCTGGCGCTGTCCGCCCGAGAGAGTGACGCCGCGTTCGCCCACCATCGAATCGTAGCCGTCCGGGAGGCCCTCGATGAAGTCATGCATTTTCGCGAATTTCGCGGCCTCTACGACCTGTTCCATCGAGGCGTCCGGTCTGGAGAAGGATATGTTCTGGGCCATTGTCCCGTAGAACAGGAACGTTTCCTGGAAGACGATCCCTATGGCGTTTCTTATCGATTCCATCCTGACTTTCCGGATGTCATGTCCGTCGATGCTTATCCGCCCCTCGCGCGGGTCGTAGAAGCGCGGAATAAGTGAGACAAGAGTCGATTTTCCCGACCCGGTGGAGCCCACCAGCGCCGCAGTCTGGCCGTGAGGGATATCGATGTTCACGTTTTTAAGCACGGGCTCGTTCTCCTTGTATTCGAAGACGACGTCCTCGAAGACAATCCGGCCTTCGGTAAACTCGACCGGGTAGGCTCCGGGCGAGTCCACTATATCCGGTCTCACATCGAGAAATCCGAAGACCCGTTCCATGGAGGCCAATCCTCTCTGAACAATATCGTACTGCCTGGTCATCATTATGACGGGCATAAAGAAATGGCCCATCAGCGGAAGGAACGCAAAAAGCGCCCCCGCGGTCACGCCTCCCAGTTCGAAGACTATGAATAGCCCGCCCGCAGTTCCGGTTATGATAAGCGCAATATCCCTCGCGCCTACAAGGGACTGGTGGTTGACACTGAATATTTTCATCGCGTCGTTGACAGTCTGGTGATAGGCGTCATTGGCG
>CAZGYO010000073.1:903-9420 GCA_964530455.1 uncultured Victivallales bacterium | reverse complement strand
AAGAATGCGGTTCAAATTCGCTCCTCCGTTCCGTATTTCAATCAAAATCCGGAAAGCGCGACACTATACATCTGTATATTTGATATTCCAGCGCCGAACTTTATTCATCTGGCAGCGACAAAGCGGTCATTGTCATGGCATCCACGCTGTCCAGAAATTTTTCCGTCTCCACGGCAATATCCCTGTAGTTTTCGACAGTACGCAGCCGGGACGACTCCGGAACCGGCTTCTCCTCCGGCTGGAAGGCCGTCTTCCAGACGATGAAGCCGGAAAGCAGTAGTACCGCCAGAACACATGAGGCGACAAGCATAATCCTTCTGACTCGGCTTTCCTCCTCTATATTGGTCTGTCTCCCTTTCTCGATATGCTGGAGAATCTCTTCGGGCACGCCGTAGCGCCCCCCGTAACTGCCCGATTCGCGCATTAGTTTGAAGACCCTTTTCTCCTCTATGCCGTATATTTCGCAGAGGCTCTTGACATAGGCGTGGACGTAAACCGGCGGCGGCAGTTTGCTGACGTCATCGCGTTCGAGGGCTTCGATATAAGCCTTTTTGAGTTTTGTCTGCTGAGCAACCTGGTCGAGGCTAAGACGGTGCCTCACGCGGGCCTCCTGAAGCAGATGCCCGGCCGACATCTCTCCAGAATGTATCCTTTCCCTGGCAATCCGGGCGATGGGCTCGGCGGAAACCGCGGTTTTTGCATCCTTTGCCGCCGTCTGTTTTTCCGGCACGCTTCTCCCGGTTACACTTTCTTGTTTCTTTTTTCGCGGTTCAGGTTGGAGCCGTATTGGTTTAACCTGTTTGGCGGTGCGGGCGGGTTTTTCCGGGGACGTCTTCTTTTTCATAGAGGCAAGAAGTATGGGTTTTTTCACTTTCTGTTTCTTTACAGGTTCAGAAACGTCTTCGGAGCCGGCGGATTCTTCAGATTCCGTTTTGGTTTCGCCGGGCTCGGGGCCGCTGGAATCCTCTTCCCCGGAATTGTTCTCCTCCCTTTCCTTTTCAGGGGCAGTCCCGCTTTTCGGATCTTCCGGCTCTTCCGTGCCGGCAGTCTTCAGCTCCTCGGCGGGTTCCTCTTCATCCTCTTTGGGGAAATTCTCCGTCATCTCAGCCAGATCCCTAAAACCCTCCAGTTCCGCGAGGCCATCGTAGTCGGGGCCCGAAGATTCATCTCCGCCGCCAGAGGGCGCGCCCCTCCCGGATTCAGGTTTATGGCCGAAATCCAGGGGCAGGTCACCCCCGCTGTCACCGGAGTCAGAGAACAGACTGCTTTTGTCTTGGTCTTTGTCTTCAGGCATTTTTCAAAACTCCGAACTTGCTTTCCTTGCTTTGTACATATTCAGCAAACCCCGTTTGCTCGGGGTCAGCACTGGATAGTCTTCGAGTGTCTCAGCCCCCGACCCCGACGTGGCTCACTGTGTACCTCGCTTTTCTCCGCCGCCGGGAGCCGCTCACTTTCTGAATAATCGGGACAAATATAGTTCACATTGACTGCGTGCGCAAAGGAAAGCCGGTCAAAAATGGCAAAAATCAGAGTCTCTCGTACCATATGGAACATGCTTTTCTGCTGCGGAGAAGGAAAGGGAAGATGCAGACCAGCAGCATAGTGCATAACAATTTCGACACAGAATACTGTTCTATCTTGCGCGCGGAGGTAACGACGGGAATCCCGATAACCCTGAATTTCATCTTTCTTTTTCTCCCCCAACGTGCGAGACGCCTTGAAAAACCGATCTCTTCAGAGGCGTAGACTTCCTCGTTGAACCCTCCGGTCTCGCGCCAGGCGTCCCGTCTGCAGAAAACAAAGGAGCCGGCGGCCATCGGAAATATTTTGATGAGAAGATGCCATGTTGCGGCGAATACTCGAATCAGACCCGGAAGCCTTTCGCCTTCAAATTCAACAATGCTGCCGCCCCCGCATAGCCTGCCGCTCTCCATGCCGTCGAGCGCGGCTTTCACAAGCGCGGGGCCCGCAATGGTATCCGCGTCGATAAAGAAAAGGTATCTGCCGCTTGCCTGTTCCGCCCCGCGGTTCCTGGCCTTCGCGATGCAGTTTTCCGGTTCCCCGACTACAAGCGCCCCGCCTTTTTCCGCAATCTCGGCAGTCCTGTCGGTCGAATTGTTGTCGACGACTATCGTTTCAGAATCCAGGTCGAGCGTCTCGCGGATCGCCTCGACGGCGGAGAGAGTCCCGCCGAGGTACCCTTCCTCGTTGTAGGCGGGAATTATAAATGAAACAAGCGGACTAGAAGCTCGACACGTTTCCATTGTTGCTGGTGGTCGAAAGCAGAGACATCGCTGTTCTGCGGTCGATTATATTTTTAGCATAGAGATTTTTCAAAGCACGCTCCATAGTTATCATACCCTCCTTCGAAGAGGTCTCCATTGTGGAGATCGCCAGGTGGGTCTTGCTTTCCCTTATCAGGGCGCGCACGGCAGGAGTGCCAATCATTACTTCAAACGCCGCAACGCGCCCTTCTCCGCCGCGACGGGGAAGTAGCCGCTGTGACACTATTCCAAGCAGCGTCCCGGAAAGCTGCAACCTGATCTGGTTTTGCTGGTGCGAGGGAAAGGAGTCTATAATCCTGTCTATGCTCTGCGCGGCATCGTTCGTGTGCAGCGTGGTCATGACAAGATGCCCGGTTTCCGCGGCGGTGAGAGCCGCCGCGATGGTCTCGGGATCCCGCATCTCCCCGACCAGTATCACGTCCGGGTCCTGCCGCAGCACGAATTTCAGCGCGTTGGCGAAGCTCAGTGTGTCCGCGAACACCTCTCTCTGCTCAACAACGGCCTTCTTGTTTCCGTGGACATATTCTATGGGGTCCTCAACGGTTATTATATGGCATGCCCGCTTGGAATTTATGCGGTCGATCAGGCTGGCCAGGGTCGTGCTCTTTCCGTGTCCCGTGGGGCCCGTAACAAGTATAAGTCCGTGGCGCTTGTCGGAGAGGGAGACAATGGATTTCGGCAGATGCAGTTCTCCGGGCGAGGGAATGCGTTTCGGCACAACCCGCACCGCGATGGACACTGCTCCACGCTGAAAAAAGCCGTTGATCCTGAACCGGTAGGATATGTTCTCGGAGGTCTCGCCGTCCTCGTCGCGGTTTATCTGCACGCTCAACGCAAAGTCTATTTCCCTTGTCTCCTCGAAGATTTCGCGCTGCCGGGTGTTCAGCACACTGAAAAGCAGCCGCTTGGTGTCGGCCGGGGTCAGAGGATCGGTCTCCAGAGGATGCAGATCTCCGTCTATCCTGAGACTCGGCGAATTCCCGGAGGATATCAGAAGGTCGCTGGCTTCGTTTGCTATGGCGCTTCTGAGGAGCCGTTTCATGGACATACCGTCTCCTATCTCATCCTCTTCGTCCGCGATGGTCCGGAAAGTCTCTATCCCGCTTTCCATCCCCTGTATGAGAAGGAGGAACTCATCGCGGTTGGTCGCGAAGCTCGCACCGTTCTCAATGTCAATAAGTTCTTTTTTACAGAGATCGGCCAGCGCCCTGGAGAAAGTCTGCATACCCTCCTCCACCCCGCGCCTGATAACCTCTTCGAGTTCCGAGTAGCTCCGCATTGATATGAGATGCTTTGCCAGAGGGGTCGCGCTCATTATTTCCACCGCCGGTATCATTCCGCTGCCGTCTTTTCTGGGTACCAGACGCTGCGCGACTATACCGCAGAGGGCAAGTGAGAGATCATTGGCGGCCTGCTCCCTCATGTGGTCGGGGAAATGGTTGATTATCCTTTCTACGCTCTGCACCACGTCGGTCGTGTGCAACGTGCTCACAACCAGGTGCCCCGTAAGAGCAGCGGTTATCGCGGTCTGCATGGTTTCCAGGTCGCGCATTTCGCCGATAAAGATCGCGTCGGGACTCTCACGCACCACGTGACGCAGGGCGTCCGCGAAGCTCGCGGTGTCCGCCCCAACCTCCCGCTGGGTGACCAGCGAAAGCCTGTCCTTATGCGTAAACTCCACGGGGTCTTCAATTGTGACAATGTGTTTTCTGTACTTCGAGTTTATATGGTTGAGTATTGCCGCCATTGTGGTAGACTTGCCGCTGCCGGCGGCGCCCGTGACGAGGATAAGTCCGCGCGGGGATTCCGCGAATTTCGCAATCAGGGACGGGAGATTGAGGCCTTTGAAATCCAGGTTTCCTGAAGGGACCAGTCTTGCCACGAAGGCGGGGATATTCTGTTGGAGAAGAAAATTTATCCGGTACCTGAGAGAATCTTCCAGCGTGATACCCGCATCGTAGGAGCCGTTTTCCGCGAACACGGATTCAGCCTTGGGAAGAAGCACGTCCTTGCGGAACTCGGCTATCTCCGCGGCCGATACGGGTTCCTCGTCCTCAAGTACTTTTATCACGGTGTTAATCCGGGCCGAAGGGCGTTTGCCCGCGGTGACGAAAAGGTCCGAGGCTTTGTCCTCCAGCATCCTCCTGAGAAGAGATTTAATCCGCATCGTGTTTTCCTTTCAAGTTTTCCAGCCGCGTAACAATCCTGTTTTTTTCTCGAGGAAGGTAATTCATACCCACCTCCTTTTCCAGAAACGCAATCGCTTTTTCGTCATGATTCTCCTGTATCAGGGCGTCGACCAGCATCATGGCGAAGACTACATCGCCCTCTTTGCGTTTAGTATTTCTGAAATGGTGCGCCAGCAGCTTTATGCACTTGTCCGCGGCACCCGTATCGTCCAGGTAGAACCGGCTCATAAGCATAACCACATCCGGGTTTTCCGGGTCTTTAGCGAGCAACTCGAGCATTTTGAATTCCGCCTCCCTGTATTCGCCCTGCGAGACAAGAGCTTTAATCAGGGGGAATTCCGGGGGTGGCGGGGTATGTCCTTCGGGATAGAAAAGGCCGAATCCGATGCTTCTGCCTATTTTTTCGGACAGTATCAGCCCTATGATTAGCGCCGGATAGGAAAAAAAGAGCACCGCAACGGGAACGTAGAAGATTGCACTGAAGCCAGGATGAGTCGCGCTGTAGGACAGGATGTAGAGGCCGAAAAGCCCCGATATTGCGCTTGTCGGTATGACAAACAGCCAAATAATGACTTTCAAAAAAGGCTTCATGGTTTTTTTGCGAGTTCAGCGGCGTGCGACAAGGCGGCATCGCCGCCGCCGAGCATCCTGCCGAGTTCGGTCTTGCGCTCCTTCCCGGTCAGGGCTCTTATCACGGTCTTTGCGCGTCCGCCTGAAACTTTTTTATCGACAGAGAAATGCCGTTCGGCCCCGGCGGCCACCTGCGCCAGGTGGGAGATGCACAGAACCTGCCGGGTTTGTCCAAGTTTTTTGAGTTCACCGCCGACTATCCCGGCTGTCTTGCCTCCGATATTGACGTCAATCTCATCGAAAACAAGTATGGGAACCTCGTCGGCTCCGGCCAGTACCGTCTTCAACGCGAGCATCAGCCTGGATATCTCGCCGCTGCTGGCCACCGAGCGCAGCGGCCGCGGCGCGTCCCCGGGATTCGCGCTGAACATGAACTCAAGTTTGTCGGCACCCTCAGGACCGGGTTCCGAAACGCCTATATCGACGTCGAAAACCGAATTTTCAAGACCCAGTTTTTCAATTTCCTTTTCAACGGATTTTTTAAAGGACCCCGCTGTTCCGGCCCTTGCGGCGCTGAGTTTCGAGCAGCATTTTTCCAGGTTTTCCCGGGACTTTTTCTCTTCTGCTTCAAGCTTCTTTCTCTTCTCTTCGAAATTATCGTACTGTTCAAGCCTGTTTTTGGCTCTGTCCGCGGTTTCCAGCACCTTCTCGAGGCCGGGGCCGTAGCGCCTCTTGAGAGCATGAACAGCGCCCAGGCGCTCCTCGAGCCTTTGAAACTCATTTTCGTCCAGATCGAGCCCTTCCCCGTAGTCGTCCAAATTCCTTGCCAGTTCGACAATTGATTCGGAAATCCGGTCACAGTCTTTTATCAGCGGCACCAGTAATTTTTCGTCAAGCTCCCTGTACGCATCGATGGTCTTGCGGATTCCGCCGAGTTGATCGACGATGCTCGTTTCCGACTCGTTCAGAAGGAGGGCGCATTTCTTTATGTCTCTGAGCAGGTCTCTGGACCCGGCGACCAGGCGATGTTTCCTGGAAAGTTCCTCGTCCTCTCCAGGTTTCGGGTCGATTCCGCGAATCTCGCGGAGGACCGAGCGAAGGTAGCCGGCCTCGGACTCGTTGGGCAGATCATCCTCCATCTCTTCCTTTTCCTCCAGAACAGCGCGGAGCCCTTCCCATGCGGCCCCGCAGTCCCGCACAAGCTTTCCCGTATTCCCGTACCTGTCGAGAATCCCCATTTGTTCGGCGGGACGCAAGAGGCTCTGGTGTTCGTGTGGACCGTGCATGTCCACAAGAAGCTCGCCGAGACGGCGCAAAGTGTCCTGGGTTACCGAACTGTCGTTTACGTAGTGGCGCGAGGAAGAGGGAGTTATCACGCGGCGGAGAAGCAGGCTGTCGTCGCCGGATACGGGCACGTCGGCGCCGTTCAGCATATCCGCGATTCGCGGCCTGCACGCCCGGGGAACAAAGATGGAGGCGGACAGTTCGCAACGCCGCGCGCCGGAACGGATAAGCCCCTTGCCGGCCCGCTCCCCGAGCAGAAGGGAGACGGCGCTTATCAACACGGACTTACCCGCTCCGGTTTCGCCCGTGATGACATTGAACCCCTCGGAAAACTCTATCTCGGCGTCTTCGATCAGCGCGAGATTCTTTATTGACAACCATTGAATCAAAATTCCGGCTCCATGCCTGCTGGCGGTTATTCACCGGAAAAATAGCATCCGGCATAAATGTTTTCAATTAGTGAGCAGGCTTGCAGTGCGGGAACTATTTGCTTTTAAATCCAAACTCGACTGGCCTGAGTTCAAAACCTTCCTCGTGGAGCGAGGCAAGGAGCCCGTCAGCTCCTCCTAGATGTCCCGCGCCCACCGCGGCGAATACTCCGCCTTTGCGGAATGCCGGGACAAGCTTCTTCATAAAGACATCGTTCCGCTCATGGAGCAGGGTATGCATTATGTGTTTCCTCGACTTTTCGGGGATTTCCGGCATTCGAAGCTTTGTCATTATCCCGAGCTTTTCAATGTCCTGTTCAAGGTAAGCCTTTTTTACTGTTTCCAGCGAAGGGAAGTCCTTCTCGGCCTCCTCAAGGGCATTGTTGAACAGGAAAAGCCTGTCCCGCTCAGAGAGAGAATCGAAGGCGGCAACCTGCTCTTCAGGAGTCTCAAGACCTTTTCGTTCCAGCCCGAGAACGCCCGCTTTTTCATAGATCATCATGTCCATGGGAACCTCCGACCTGCTCCGGGGCCAGCTTATCAGCAGTGCGGCGGCCCAAACTTTGAACCTGTTGACAGAGGGTCCCGGCACACCCAGATTGTGACGTACAAGAACTTTGCAGAAACGCGAATATTGCGAGGCGCCGATTCTGTCCTGCAGTTTTTCGCCTTCGGGCAGAAGCATGGATTTCATTATAATCACCTGGTTCTCGGGGCTCGGAACCATTTCCGTATAGAGCAGATCAGATCCTGCAAAAGCCCGGCCCAGCACCTCTGAAAAGCCTTTAAAGTCCGGGTCGGCTATGTGTATCGTCCCGAAAAGCCAGGAGACATTGTCTCCGTTCCTGACTTCCCACAGCAGAGACCTGCCGCCACCCACTTCGTCGCAGGAATTCTGTGTGAAAAGACAGCATGCGAGGAGTAATAAAAGACTGTTGTTTTTTAATCTGTACATTTTTGATGCGAAAATCGCATATAAGTGTTGGTTTTGACTTGTTATATGCGTACTTTTCAATTTCTTTTGTATTAGAGCCAATTTCAAAACTCTCCGTGGCCGCCTGCCGCGCCTGCACCCCCCAACGCGCTTTACGCGTACATATATTCAGTGAACCAGTGAACCACGTCGGGGTCGGCGAGCAAACGGGGTTTGCTGAATATGTACCTTTACGTGGAGTTTTGGAACCGGCTCTAAGACGTAAAATAGCCTGCGGCGCCGCTTATTGCCAGTTGCCGGCTGCTTTTGAGTTTTGAAACTGGCTCCTTTATCATCGACTTGCAGTAAAAACACGAAACATACCCCCCCTGGCCCTTGGCCAGGCTGCGGCTGATCAACCATGTAATCCCATTCGAAATTCGCATAGGACGTGGAATGGTCGACCTTGCCGAGTATGCCGACTGCGTAGCCGGCTTCGCGGAGCCTGTCGGGCAGGATGGGGATATCTGGAAAGCGCAGTTTATGGAACCCTTCGCCGCCGCTCTGGTGGGGATAGTGTCCGGTCATGATGGCCGAGCGGCTCGGCTGGCAGACGGCGATGGTCACGTGAGCGTTCTCGAAGCGGATGCCTTCCGCGGCCAGGCGGTCGATGTTGGGCGTTGTGTCGGGAGTCAGGCACCCAAACACCACGACGGCGTCCCAGTTCATGTCGTCGGCGGTAATGAGGAGGATCTTGGGTTGGTTTTGCGTCATTTTACATTCCTTATGACTTTCTCCTCCATTTTCTCGGACTGACACCTATTATTTGCTTAAACTGCCTGCTGAAA
>CAZGYO010000073.1:571-893 GCA_964530455.1 uncultured Victivallales bacterium | reverse complement strand
TAGCCGTAGGCAAAAGCTATCTCGGAAATTGATTTCGGACTGTTTTCCATTTCTTCGGCAATGCAGCGGATTCGCTGTTCTACCAGCCAACGTTGGGGGGTTGTTTCATAAGTTGCCCGAAAAAGCCGGGTGAAGTAATCACTGGAATAACCGATACTGCCCGCTAAATCAGCAGGAGATGGCCAGTCCTTTATGTGGCTTCTGACATATGCAAATATCGTCTTGTAGGCTGCATTGGTTAATCTGTTTTTGCGCTTGCCTGGCCCAAGTCCATGATTTTTACAATCCGTTCAGAACTAAACAAACGCATTAGGTCATCTTC
>CAZGYO010000073.1:0-561 GCA_964530455.1 uncultured Victivallales bacterium | reverse complement strand
CGATAACAGCAGAAACAGGATGTTTCTCAATCGGTGGTTTTTGTCCGGCTTGGCTGATTGAGCTTCTTCATAATACATGAGAATCAGTTTTTCCGCATCTTGCATTTGCTCCCGCAGAAGAAAACCCCTTTCCTTGCCCGGTATGTGCTGGCTTGATAAAAGGAAACGGAAATGAAAAAGGTTGGCTCTTTCGGTATCTCCGGGATGAAACCAGACATGATGACGAGTATTGGGAGATAACCAGATCAGCATTCCCGGCTTTAAACAAGTTTTATATCCGGCAACCCGTGCCTGTATCCGGCCCCGGGAGAGATAATATATCAAATAATCATCCAGCAAGCGTATTCCGTTGTCAAATTCCCTGTCCAGGGTTTTGTGCCCGATTACAGATTCGATTAGCTCGGTTCGCGAGGATAACAACAGCTCTTTTGTCAGCTTAAAACTACTGTCGTGATAGGATATTTCTCTAGCCATAGTTTTTTTTCTTTGCCTTTTTGTCTTTTCTTTGTAGAGCCAGTTTCAAAACTCCGCGTGAACCGCGTTGGTAGCGCAGGCGCGGCA
>CAZGYO010000072.1:0-9501 GCA_964530455.1 uncultured Victivallales bacterium | reverse complement strand
GGTCATAGCATTCTCACTCGTTCGGCCTAAGGAGCTTATTTTTCTCAAATCCTCAGTGATGCCCGGCGCCTCCGGTGATCAGGAATTCAGATGGTATCTGCTGGCGTCCAGGATACTGGAGACCGGTTCCTTCGATTTCTATCCGCCTCTCACAAAAGCCGACTACAGTATCTACTTTCATACGGACTCTTTTCCGCCGATAGTTTCCTTTTCCTACTTCTGGCTTTTCGCACTGTACGGCAAGACGCAGCCCATTCTTGTCTGCATCCCGGTGACGATACAGTTCGTATTGATATCGGTATATGCCCTCAAGCTTTCCTGCTCCCTCAATAAATCAAGAACAGCCGGCTTGTTCACTGTTCTGCTGCTCGGCTCTTCAATCCTCTTCTTCTATTCGGTTTTTCTCGCACAGGAAACCGGAATAACCGCCCTCGCTCTCGTCGCCGCGGCATATTATATGCTCCGGAAAAACATCCCGGGGCCAGCAGACCTGACAATGGCTTCATTCGCCGTTTCTCTCGGGGCATTGTCAAGAGAATACGGCGGGGTTTTCATAGTCTGCGGAGTCATTTTTCTTCTCTTCAGAAAAGTTTCTTTCCGGAATGCCGCTTTCTTCCTGGGGCTCTGTCTGATTCTTTCATGCCCGTGGTATATCCGAACCCTCGCCCTGACGGGAAACCCCTTCTACAGCAATGCAATCGGCAATCTTCTGCCCGTTAACGAGGTGCATGCGGGTATTATCGAGACATACAGGGAAGCGCTCTCTATCACAAGATACTTGAGCGGAGGAAATGCAATCGCATTCATAACCGGGATTATGCTCATACTCGGAATGCCTTTTGTCTGCGGAACGCTTGCCTGCAGCCTGAGACCCGGCCGTTTTGCTCCTCTTATAGTTTGTTCGAGCATATTCTTTGCTCTCTGGCTTTATTCTGCGGGGATGGTTCCGGGAGGCGTTTTTCATTCGATGCGAATTCTAAGTCCGGCGATAGTCGCGCTGTCGGTGTGTGGAGGATATATTCTCGAAAAGTTTTCAAACAATAGAAAAAGCCTGAAAATTCAATTGCTTTACGCAATGTCGCTGCTATGCAGCTTCACGCTTTTTCTGGATCTGTTCGTTCCCCTGAACCCTTTTGAACTGGAACTCAAATACTGGCCCCTGGCCATCGGAATCGAAAAAGAAGACATCCTTTATAAAAAAACCGTTACCGCGGCTGAATTTCTTCCTGAAAATTCAAGGATTCTCTCCGATGACGCTTCTCTTCACGCCGGAATGCATTATCATGTAGATAAGAATATCGATATTGTTCCTGTATGGAGCCCTGAGGTGAGCTTCCTTTTTCAAGAGGCGGTGGATTTTGAAGAAGCTGTCCGCGAACTTCGCAGACGCAATATCAAATATGTCTGGATAGGCCAAAAAGAGAACCTTAACTACGTGTATTTTGCAAAATTCGCAGTTTTCAGGAAGATTCCCGAAGCTGCCGGCGCAGTTTATCCGGGATCCCCTCTACGCAGACTTCCCGATAACTGATTCGTGAATTCGTGACATTAGCCATAAAAAAACAATAAAGCTGGCTCTTTTCATATTTCAGGCTGGTTCTGACTCAGTCATCCTCCCGCTCTTCGCCATTCTTTTTTTTCAGGAACTTCAGTACTTCCGCGAGAACATCCAGATGTTCCCGCGCCTCCCCGGCGAGTTTTCCGTCAGCGCTTCTCTCTGCCAGTTCATTCACCTTATTCCACGCCTCGAAAGCCTCGCCAAAGTATTTCGGGTCTCTTTCGCATACCAGCGCATAGTTTCTGTATGCCAGGATATAGCCAGAATCAATCCGCAGTGATTCAATATACTGATTTCTGGCATCCTCGTATCTGCCCAGTTTGAAATACTTGTTGCCCATATTGAAATGCGCCATCGAAAGATTGGGCTTTGTCAGATCTATATTTACGATGACGAAGAGTACAGGAAAAGCACAGAGCATGGCGAGTATTTTTCTCTTCTGTCCATCCATATACATACTTATGCCGCTGCTTACCGCGTAAGCCGCAAAAATTATCAGAACGGGAATCATAGGCATTCTGTATCGTGAAAGATTGAAGAACAGCAGAAGACTTGCCGAATATGCCGCTAGAAATCCCAGGACGTGTATATTGCGGCGCCACTGCGTAAGTGAAAGCGCAATTCCGATAAAAGCCAGGGGAGCTATGGTTCTGAAATTAAAAAGCGGAAGTCTCAGCACCCGGGAGAACTTTCTGGAAAAGTAGAAATTGCGGTTGTTGGGAATCTCATAGTGGTTAATCAGCTGAAGAAGCTTCCTGCACTCGAGCAGCAGCCATTTCCCCGGGTGTTCAATAATGAACTTCATGCCCTGTCCATACCAGTAGTCGGAACTCTCTTCGGGCGTTAAACTTCGTCCGGTTCTCTCCTCGGCAAGCCGTCGGAATTCCTTCCTTTGCTTTTCGGGGTGGTCGCCGGCATGTCTCGGAATCACCGGCGGAATGCCGTAGTATCCCGTGGCATGCGGATTGTTGCCGATATAGAAATTCACCCCACCCTGAGTATTGACAAGTACTGTCTCGCCCAGAACCAGATAGTTTCTGACGACTACTGGAAGCAGTACGATGCCGGTGCAACCGAGAAAGAGAACAACCGGGAGAATTGATTTTTTCAGACCTCGAAATTGCGGAAAAAAAATGAGCCATCCGACCGCGAAAGGCGCGAAGAGAAAGACATTCGGTCGGGCCAGGATGCAGAGCCCGAAAACCAGCCCGGCGGCGGATTCATACATAAACCGCCGCTGTCCGCCGTCTCTTATCTTTTCCAGTAGCAGAAGAAGCAGTAGGCAGAGCGGTGTCTGAATATTGGTAATAAGCAGTGTGCTTTCATAAAATATGAACATGCTGTACAGCGCGGCTGCAAAGCATGCAAGAATGCCGGTGAATGGGCTGAAAAGGCGTTTGCCGAGGAGATAAACCATCAGGCAGACCATTACGCCCATCAGTATCTGGACCAGCCTGGCCGCCGTCATGCATCCTCCGCTCAAAGCGTAGATTGAAGCCAGAAAGTATGGATATAAAGGACTGTTGAAGAACTCGGAGTCCCCGATAATCTTACCGGAACTTATATTCAGCGCCCATTCGTGGTAGACGCGTGCGTCTACCGACGGGAATTTGATATAAGGATCCTTGGCGTATGATTGATGGAGGTGCAAGAGGCGTATGGCCAGGGCAATAAATAGAATGCCGCCGAGAATCCATCTTCTATGCCGTGTAAGCTCCTTCCAGGTTCGCGTCTCATAAGTCTCGGGACACGAAGTGGTTTTGTCTGAATCCATAAAACCGGATCCCATTGAATGATTTCGGTAAAACAGGTTATTCCAGCCGACGTTTCATAAAAATCGATATTTTAATTATTCGTCCATACTCCCTCGATCCTGTATCCGCAGTCTTCGCAGAGCGGATCCGATGCTGATTTACCTTTCAGTCGGTCTATGACAGTATTTCCGCATGAGGGGCAATTCGTTCTGAGCGCGTCCGGATGGCGCATATTGCCCATGTATACATATTTGAGTCCGGCCTCCCTGCCGATTCTGCACGCGTTTTCGAGCGACTCCGCGGAAGTCGGGCGGACTTCCAACATATCGTGCGCTGGATGGAACCCGGAGACGTGCCAGGGAATTTCTTTCCCGAGCCCGGCGATGAAAGCTGCTGTTTCCGCAAGCTCTTCGGCGGAATCGTTGTGTCCGGGAATCACCAGCGTCGTTATCTCTATCCATATCCCGAGTTCTCTGTACAGTTTGATGGATTCAAGCACGGGTTTGAGTTTTGCGCCGCATATATCGCGGTAGAAGTCGTCGCTGAAGGATTTCAGATCTATATTGGCTGCGTCGAGAAACGGGCTGATCTCTTTCAGCGCCTCCGGCGTGATGTAGCCGTTCGTGACAAATACGTTTTTAAGTCCCGAATCCGCGGCTTTCCGGGCGATGTCGCGGGCGTATTCAAAGTAGACCGTAGGTTCGGTATACGTATAGGATATGCTTTCACAGGAATTCTTCAAAGCAAGTTCGACGATTCCGTCGGCGGGAATACTCCCTGTACCCGAAAGGTCCTCGTTCGGTGACACTCTGGCGATGCTGCAGTTCTGGCAGTGCCTGCATCTGAAATTGCAGCCTTTTGTCGCAATGGACAAAGAACGCGTGCCCGGAAGGAAATGGTACAGAGGCTTCTTTTCTATGGGGTCGATATTACATGCCGTCACGCGCCCGTAAACAAGTGAGTACAGGGTTCCGCCACGGTTTTCCCTCACGCCGCAGAAGCCTCGTGCCCCTTCATTTATGTGACAATGCCGGCTGCAGAGAAAACATTCCACCCGTTCCCCTTCCATGGCTTTCCAGAACATTGCTTTTTTCATGAGGTGATGAGTAATCCGTCTGGTTTGAATTTTCTCTGTTGATCTATATCTCTTGCCCGGCCATCCGCCGTGTACGCTGCAGTTTTCTATAACTGTCAGTTTCCCCGAATCCCTCAAAACACGGTTGTCTGTTTTGGTTTCTGTTTACGCCACAATATATACCTGAGAAGGCTGAATTTCAAGCTGAAGAGACAATTTCAAAACTCTCCGTTTTTTTGCAATTTGACTGCTTAATTCAGGATAAAGCGATCCGGGCATCAGTTGCCGTCCGGGAAAGGCTCAATCACCCGTTTTGTTCCGTTGACTGCCGCAGTGATGTCCTTGCCGCCGAGGTTCTGAATATCCACTTTTTCCGGGCTTACAGTGATTTTCAGTGGAACGCCGCGCCATTTAATCCTGAAAGTTATGCGCTCCCAGCCGGGGGGAAGCTTCGGGTCAATGGAAAGACATTCGCTTTCCATTGCCGTTTTGAGTCCCGCAAAACCGAATACCGCGATCATCCATACGGCGCCGGCGCATGCGATGTGTATCCCCTGGGCGGCGTGTCCGTTTCCGGTGTCGATATCAAGGCCGGCGGTGCGGTCCCAGTATTCGACGGCCTTGTCCGTCAGGCCCAGGCGGAGTGCGAGAAGCGCGTGGATGCCGGCGGACAGGGATGAATCGTGTGTGCAGAGCGGTTCGTAGTTGTCCCAGGCGCTCTTCAGTTCTTCAGCGCTGAACTCTTTCGGGAACAGCCACGCCAGCATGAGGACATCGGCCTGTTTTGCAGCTTTTGTCCTGTAGATCCTGTCCTGTGTCACTGTTTTCGCGAACAGTTTGTGACGCTCCGGCCACCATTTGGAGAATTCGGGGTCGGCGAGCTGTTCCCAGGCGTCATGTGGTAGCAGGAGTCCGTCGGAACGGCGGGGAAGGGGGAGATGTTCCGCGGTGTGCAGCCATTTTTGAATTTCTTCCGCCGCGACGCCTTTTTTATTTCCGAACTTCGCCGCCAGGGACAGGTTAAATTTCGCGATCCTGTTCGTGTATGAATTATTGTTGGTCAGCGGAGAGTATTCGTCGGGTCCCATCACGCCCAGGAGAACAGGTCTCCCGCCTGTCGTGTCGATCCTGTCCATCCAGTAGCGGGCTGTCTCTATGATAAGGTCCGCGGCGTCATTGTGAAGATAGCTTTTGTCGCCTGTGGCAGCCGCGTAGTGAGCGATCCCGTAGACGACGTCTCCGGTCACATGGATCTCGTGATCCCGGTACTGCCAGTTCAGCTTCGGACAGCATTCATTGCCTTCGGAATCGGACTCCCACGCGAAGCGCGCGCCCGCGCAACCGTATTCCTTCGCGTTTTCTTCGGCTCCACGCAGAGACTGTATCCTGAAATCGGTTAGAGTTCTGGCTTTTTCCGGTGCGGTATAAAGGAAAAAAGGCAGCATGTACATCTCCGTGTCCCAGAAAAAACGACCGAAATAGGCATCCCCCGAATACCCCTTGGCATCTATCGCGACCCGCAGATCGGGTACGTGGCAGCGTAAAAGGTGGTATATCGAAGCGCGGATCGAGAGCTGCGCGAAATCGTCTCCGCGGACTTCCACGTCCGATTCCCGCCAGCGTTCAGACCATATCTTTTCATTTTCGGCTGAAAGTTCCTTGAAGCTTTTACCCGCGACGTCGGAAAGAAGCGCTTCTGTTGACAAGGGTTTCCCGTCGCGGCCTGTGCATACGCAACTGCGTTTTTCGCAGAACACGGTCTTGCCTGCACGAACTTCGGCTTTCCCCGTAACGGCAATATTTCGTCCGGATTCCTTCACGGAGGCATCCTCGACTCCGGCCAGCGTCGACGCCATTTCCACGCTTTCGCCGAGATCCGTGCCAAATTCGCATATCACGGCTCCCCCTTCAACCCGGAAGCCGATGTCGCGCAGGTGGTCGTATCCGCTTGTCCGTGTATCGGCATATATCCCCGCTCCCACGTAAATCACGCAGTCCGATTCAGCTCGAAGCTCGAGTCTCTGGAACACGCAGTGTGTCCGCGCGGCGCTGACAAAGCGGGTGAAGACCACATTGATTTTTGGCCCTTTTTTCGGGATCCACACGAAGCTCCTGGTCAAAACACCGTTACGCAGATCCAGACTTCGTTTCCAGTCGTTAAATGAAGATTTCAGCGGGTCGAAAGTCTCTCCGGCGATGCTCAGTTCAATCCCGCAGATGTACGGCAGATTCACCATTTCCTTATCGAGTAGCGGATGCATTCCGTAGATGCCCGGAACGTATGTTCCCCACTTGACGCAGGTTTCGGAGAACTTTTCCGCCGTCACATTGCCCGGCAGGCGCGTAAAATCGCGATTCTGTTCCATTCCGGAGAGGGATTCCTCGAGGGAGCCGCGTATCTGCAGGTATCCGCTGCCCTGTGCGAAAAGCGCTTCCGCCGCAAGGTTGCGTGCCGAATCGAAACCGCTTTCAGAAATTATCCAGGCATTGGTCATTTCCATTTCAGTTCAATCCTGATCCGGCCGGGATGCGGACAGTGCAGGGCGCTTAAGGGCGTGTCAGGAAGCGTGGTATTCGCAAAGTCGAGTTCCTTTCCGTCCGCGGAAAATATCCTGGAGCTTTCGGCGTTTTCGAGGCGCTCGATGCTTATCGTCTTTTCAACGGGCGAATCAAAGTCCGCTGTAAGGGAAGTACTGTTTTCGGTGTATCCGACCAACGCCGCGTCCGAAGAGTAGATTCTCACGGGGACAGCCGCGTTGCCGCGCTTTATTTTCAGCTTGTTTCGGCCGGGAATAAGCAGCCGTTCCGGGATCTGGAGACAGGCCTTCACGCAGGCGCCGTTCAATTCGTATTCTGTTACTCCAGTGGTCTTCCCTTCGGCTTCCGCGTCGATCCGTGAAAGCCTCCACTGAAAGTTTTCAAGCTGGTCTACGCAAGATCCCCCGCGGACCGTCAGGCCGAGCGCCTGCGTCTGCAGAAGCTGAGAGGCGTTAGATACGATAAGGCTGCCGGCGGAGAAGGGCAGGCCGCGCCAGCTTTCCGTCTGCCCGTGGTATTCTGTCAGTGCGCCCCGCAGAGGATATTTTTCTGTGAGAAGCATGGCTTCTGAAATTTCGTCTTTCAGCATCGCGGCGTAGTCTTCAGATGACATCCCGTGTTCAGCCAGGCTCCTGGCGAGAACGTTCCACGGGCAGTACCCGTAGCTCTTGTAGTCTTCCCAGGTGGCGACCGCCAGCCGCGCGCCGGAAAGCTGTTTTGCCGGAACCGGAAAAAACGGCCCCTGGCTGACAGCCCAGGCGTGTTCCCAGTGGTCGCAGTCCGGCCCCCACGGAATCCATTCTTCGGAACCGTCCCTGTAGGTCATACAGAGAGAATAAAGCTGTTTGTCGGGAGCGACGAATTTCGATGACAGGGTCTTTGCGAGCTTCCGGGCGATGTCCCTGTACCTTTCTTTTCTCCCGGCCCCGAGGTCCGGGCGCTGGGCAAGAAGGCAGCGCGCCATCAGCAGGACATTGTACACGTTCACCTGGTGGTACAGGCTGTGGCACCGGTCGATGTTTTCCCTGCCTTTCGCGCTTCTGTGGCTGGAGCTGCTGAACTTGCCGTTGACGATGTCGTAACCGTGATAGGGGCTTGCGCATAAAGATTCCTCGCCGAGGGTATCGCTTCCGACCATCTCGAGTTCCGGGTTCCAGCACTTGTCAAGGTTGCGGTCTATGCATTCAAGGAGCATTTGGAACCCGGGCCCGTTCAGGAGCGCGTCGTTGCCTGTAGTCTGGAAATGGGTAAAACAGGTCCATGCCGCATAGAATATCCCGTCGTCCTCGGATTTCGTCCAGCGCGTTCCCAGCATCTGGGTGAATTCCGGAATCAAACTCCCGTCTTCCTGCATCGTGACGGAGGGGTTCGCGAGCAGAAAAGGCGCCCATATGCGAAGGAAATCCGGGTTGCCCGCCAGCGCCATGTGGTTTGCCGTCATTGACCCGTCACGCACCCATATCAGGTGGTAGATGCGGTTGATCGCCCCGAAACACGCCCCGCCTTCGTCGAGACCAGAAAAGACTATCCTGCGGTTGAGGTCGAATACCCGCTGCCAGACAGGGTCGCCGTAGATGACGCGGCCTTTGTCAAGACGTTGTTCTATCGCCGCTTCGTTCTCTTCGACCAGTTCATTGAGTTTCATTCCCGCGAACTTTTTAAGCGTCCTCTCAATCTGATATCTGTTTTCCTCCGCGCCGAAAAGAGCGATATCATTCTCCATAAGCTGTATGACGTGAGTGCCGTTTTCCAGTACTCTGTAGCGGTTCTTGCCGTATCCCGGAAAAGATAAAAAGGAGCTTATATCCTCGCCTCTGTCGGTGAACCTTTCAACAAGAAGCCCGTCGCTTTCCTCAAAGCGTCCGTGCGGTTTTACCGCGATCAGAAGAGGACACCTTGCGGAAACCGCAAAGGCGTTGTCCTCCGCCAGATTGACAATATCTATCCGGTTCTCCGCGCCGGATTCGCTCCGCGTCTCAAGCCCGGTCCGAAACGGATCGTAGTCGAACACCCGGATGCCCGAAGCCTTTATGTCCGGCCAGCGCACGTCCCGGAATATCTTTGTGAAATTGTCACGCGTCGAAAAGTTTCTGGCGCTGAATTCCCTGCGCCTGAAAGCGTTCGGTTTATAGACGAACTCCAGTTCGCAGTCCGATTCGTGACAGAGTAGCGTCAGGCGGTTCCCGCAGCGGTTCTGAAGCACTATGTTGTGTATCCCTTCCTCAACCTGGGGGCTGCGATAGTAGTCTTTCATCTATTTCTCCTCTTCGCATTCGATATCAATATAGTCCCTGGAACCGCCGGAAGCACTGCCCTGGTTTCCCGAACCTGTACTGCCCGGGCCGGAGGAATCACGGTTTCTGCGGCGGCGCGGCTCCGCAACGGCGCTACGGCCGAACAGCAGGCAGAGAAGAAGCGGCAGGCCGCAACAGAAAAGGGCGCCCAGAAGAAGTCGCATAAGAATTGTCATAATGGATTTCATAGGATGAATCTACATCCTCAACAGGATAATTCCGGTTTAGCCCCGTAATTTTATGAAAAATCGATATTTTAGGGTTGTGGAGCCAGTTTCAAAA
>CAZGYO010000071.1:0-9502 GCA_964530455.1 uncultured Victivallales bacterium | reverse complement strand
CCGCCCGCGGCGATGTTTTGCGTGAGATATCCCGGATCACGAAAGGTCTGTCCAGAGGGATCGGCGGCCTTCAGGAAATTTTACAGGCGGTTTCCGGGTTGCCTGAAGAGGTCATCGTGCAGAAACGGATAAGGTTATGGTGCGCATGGTGGTGGGGCCTGCTCATTCTGGGACTGTTTTCGGTGTACTGGACGGGCAGGAAACTGGCGGGTCTCGTATGACGAAGGCGTTTGTATCCGGGATGTACATATTCAGCAAACCCCGTTTGCTCGGGTCAGTACTGGACAGCCTTCGAGTGTCTTAGCCCCAATTTTTCATTAAAATCGATATTTTAGCGTTAATGATCTTTTTATTAACAGGTTATACGAATTTTTAAAAATTACAAAATGTAATTTAAAGGAACAGAGAATTTTTCACCCGGAGGGCAAAGCCGTGCTCAGGACCGCACTGGCTTTCTGAAATATACGGGTTAGCCCCGACCCCGACGTGGTTGACTGAATATGTACTCTGAAATGATTGGGTTTTCTTACATTGACCTGAGATCTTCTGCCGCCGCTTCCGGGTAGACGACATTCACATTCATGCGCGATCCCTGCTCGAAACCGCCCGAAGTCCCAATACGCGGAATTATCTGAAGGTGCCAGTGGTAAAAAGGCACTCCCGAAAGCCGATAAGGGGGGTTTCTCAGTACCATATTGAAATCGGGATTCGAGAGCGCTCCGCAGAGTTTCTTCATGCAGACCCGCAGGCAGGCCGCGAAATCTGATATTTCCGGTTCGTCCATGTCTGAGAAAAGGGCATCGTGTTTTTTCGGGAGTATCTGGAGTTCGTACGCCGACATCGACGCGTAGGGGGTGAGAGCGACAAAGCGTTCGTTTTCACAGACAATTCTTCTGCCGGACTCAATCTCGAAGTCTATCATCTTGCAGAACACGCATATCCCGTTGTTGTCGAAGTATCTACGGGCCTCATCCAGGAGGAACCGGACATAGTTTGGAACGACGCGCATGGACACTATCTGTGTATGCGGATGTTTCTGAGATGCGCCGGACAGGTTCCCGTGATTCTTGAAGATCATTGTCAGCAGGTTGTTCGGATTATTTCCGAGTTTCTGAAAGCGTCCGATGTACATCCTGACAACATCCTCGATTTCGGAGAGGGCCATTCGCGCGAAACAGTTGTTGTGCTTCGCGCTCTCAATAACCAGTTCGTGATTTCCGCACCCCTGAAAGCGGTGATATATGCCGTCATCTTCGAATTCCGTCGGCTGCAACGGACAGATGCTGTGCGGCGCAAATATCTTGTATTTGTTTTCGACGCAGAGAACCTTCCAAACGCCGGTTCCGTCCTGGATGCGCTCAATCTCGATATTCGGAAACCTCTCCTCGTTTCCCGGGCAGAACGGGCAGCCGTCGGAGTATTCAGGCAGTTCAGGAGGCGGTTCAAGCCGCGAAGACAATGATTTGCCCTTCAGCCTTTCAGGGGCGATTATCACCCATTCTTTATTCGCGAGGTTTTGTCGAAGCTCAGACATGTTCACCACTTTTGATTCACGTCACAGAGCCAGTTTCAAAACTCTGCGTGAACCCCTTGGGCGGCCACGGAGAGTTTTGAAATTGGCTCCACAGTTTAAAATTCATACCGGCGCCGGAAACAGGTTCAGGGGCTGACCGGTATTTTTGCATTGAATATCATGGATATTCGGCGCCTGCTCCCGCCTGAGTTTATTATACTGTCAAGCACAATTTCAAGAAGTTTCATTTTTTGGTCGAGTTCCTCCCTCGGAAAAACAACCTCGAAAAAATCTTTTTTGTAATAGAGCACCGCCTTTATCTCTCCGTATTCTTCAAGGCCCAGCCTGTAGAAACGGATATCCGGATATTTCGAATGCGACAGTTCGATAAGTTCGACCGCCGGCTGCAAATCCGGTATGCTGCTTCCGTTTTTCACCCCGGAATTTATGCCCGTTATGTAGGGAAGATCCTTTCTCAGGTTCAGGCAGTTTTCCCTGGACATCACTATGCCGTCTCCGTCAACTACGTATGGCGAGTTTTTCTTATACAGGAAAGCTCTGGGGATTCTCTCGCTCACATGAATCGAGATGACGTCCGGGAGGATGCGCCTTACGGATGCATGCTCAATGCTGGCCTGGTTTTCCATGGTCTTTTTCAAATCCGGCAGTTTGACGGAAAATAAATTGGTATGCCCCTTCACGATGCCCAGTATCCGGCATACCTCCTCATCCTTTCCCTTCCACCAGCCCGGGCTTACGACCTCGACTTTTTCGATCACAAAATGGCTGTTTCTGGAAAACATTGAGCGCGTAGCGAGAAGGACAAATAAAACGACACCGGCGAGAAACGCCATAAGCATCGAAATAACAAGCCCCACCCTTACGCCGGGTCTGCTGAAAAAACTATTTTTATTTGCCATGAGTTCACCGTCGCCGTTTATATGCCCGTAAAAACGAAAATGCATGGGTTCCAAATACGCTTTTCGGGCAACTCTTTTCGTACAAAATTGTACCAGATGCGGAGGAAAAGTCAAGAAATATTGAAAATACTGATAGGTTTACAGGAGCGACTGGATAGGTGTTTTCGCAAACAAGAGCTGGTCCGTTTCTTGACAAAGCTGCGATTCGAGTATAGCTTTCGGTTCACTCAAACCAGTTTATTTCATATTAAGTGAACCACGTCGGGGTCGGGGCTGAGACACTCGAAGACTGTCCAGTACTGACCCCGAGCAAACGATGTACATTCAAGGAGCCAATTTCAAAACTCTCCGTGGTGGCCTGCCTGTGCGTCGCCTGACTGCGAGCGTAGTCGCTCAGGCAGGCACGCAGACAGGCGTGGCATTCGCGCCAAAAGAGTCTGCCGTTCCAACGCGGTTCACGCAGAGTTTTGAAACTGGCTCCGGAACAACATGACTTTTTTAACGGCTGCGGAATTGCAAAACCAGAAAACACAAGGCTGAGAAATGCAAAGAAAAAAAGAATACGTAGAATTGATGGACACCACGCTCCGAGACGGGGAGCAGACGCCCGGGATATCATTTGTTCCCGGGGAAAAACTCCAGATTGCGAATCTTCTGCTGGGAAAACTTCGTGTTGACAGGATCGAGATTGCCTCGGCCAGGGTTTCCGAAGGCGAACGCGACAGCGCGAAAAAAATACTTGACTGGGCGGAGAAAAAGGGGAAGAAAGACAAGGTCGAGATCCTCGGTTTCATCGACAGGGGCAAGTCCGTGGACTGGATCCGGAACGTCGGAGGTCTGACGATAAACCTTCTTGCCAAGGGCTCGGAGGCGCACTGCATAGGCCAGCTCGGCAAGAAACCGGAACAGCACTTTTCTGAAGTCAGTAAAGAAATCGAGAACGCCGTGAAAAAGGGCCTGAATGCCAATCTGTATCTGGAAGACTGGTCTTCCGGAATGAAAAACAGCTTCGGTTATGTGTTCGATTTCATGCGTGTGCTGCTGGAATGTCCAGTGAAAAGGATAATGCTGCCGGACACGCTCGGCCTGCTTCAGCCCCGGGACGTCAAGAGATATCTGGACTGGATGCTTCACGCCTTTCCCGATGTGAAATATGATTTTCACGGGCACAATGACTACGGCATGGGAACCGCGAACTGCCTGGAGGCGCTTATGTGCGGGGTTTCCGGCGTGCATGTCACCGTGAACGGCCTTGGCGAAAGGGCGGGAAATCCATCACTCTGTGAAGTAGTTGCCGGAATACACGACATGACCGGAAAAGCAACAAAGGTCCGCGAAGAGGAGCTGGCTGACGCAGCTAATATTGTCGAGACAATGTCGGGAAAACGCCTGGCTTCCAACGCGCCTATCGTCGGCAGCGATGTGTTTACGCAGACCTGCGGGGTCCACGCGGACGGCGACAAGAAAGGAAACCTCTACGCGAATCCGCTTACCCCTGAACGCTTCAGAAGGAAGCGCCGCTACGCGCTGGGAAAACTCAGCGGTAAAGCTTCGATCGACAAGAACCTCGAAAACCTCGGGCTGGAACTGTCGACCGATGTCAGGGACAAGGTGCTACGGGAAGTCATAAGACTCGGCGACAGGAAAAAGAAGGTAACCCCGGAAGACCTTCCGTTTATAATAGCCGACGTGATGAAGTCTAAAAAGGAAAAGAAGGTGATATTCACCGAATACAAGATTGTCACGGACAAAAACAAAACTCCTTCCGCGTACGTGCAGGTGAAGCTGAACGGCGAGACGTCCGAGGCGGAATCCGACGGTGACGGCGGTTATGATGCTTTTATGAGAGCACTGAAGAAAGCGCTTAAAGGCAAAGGTGTGACAATCCCCAAGCTGCTTGACTACGAAGTCAGAATACCTCCCGGCGGAAAGACCGACGCCCTGGTAGAAACCACCATCCGCTGGGACATGAGCCCTGAGCCGCCACTGCTGACTTTCGGCATCGACAGTGATCAGATGGAGGCTGCTATAGAGGCCACCGAGAGAATGCTGAACGCAGTGGTTCCCGCGTGAGTTGAACAGCCGGACCATTTCACCTGAAACCTGCTCGCTTGTCAAATTCATCCTGAATATGTACCTGAATGCTTTTTCAGGTTAATATATTCGACCCGGCTCAGGCTGATTTTTGAGTGGCATCTCCTTCTCCAGTGTCAGGAATCCATTTCGGGGATATCTTCCGGAAAGAAGCAGGCTGAAAGACGACCTTTTCCCAGTCCGGGATTCTTCAGTTCGGGAGTCTCTATACGGCAGCGTTCCCGTGCCAGGGGGCACCTCGGGTGGAAGGGGCATCCCGGAGGTGGTGCAACAGGTGAAGGGACATCTCCCGGCAGGATTATTCTTTTCCTTCTGGAATTCGGATCGGGTACAGGCACAGCGGAAAGCAGCGCCCTGGTATACGGGTGAGCCGGGTTATCGCAGACATCCGCGGATGTCCCGCTTTCGACTATTCTGCCAAGGTACATCACTATGATGCGGTCGGAGATATGCTTGACGACCGCGAGGTCATGGGCTATGAACAGAAACGATATGCCTGTCCGATCCTGGATTTTACCCAGAAGATTGATGATCTGGGCCTGTACGCTGACATCGAGGGCGGAGACCGGTTCGTCGGCCACAATCATTTCCGGTTCAACCGCCAGCGCTCGGGCTATCCCTATTCTCTGACGCTGCCCCCCGCTGAACTGGTGGGGATACCTGTCGAGATATTCGCTGTTCAGCCCGACCATTCCGAGTAGTTCGCACGAACGCCGGAAACGTTCCGCGCGCTTTCTCTCCGAATGCAACGCAAGCACCTCGTCAAGCATCCTGCGCACGGTCATCCTGGGATTCAGAGAACCGTACGGATCCTGGAAAATCATCTGGAATCTGCGGCGCGCCTGCCTGAGTTCTTTTCCGCGAAGACCGCAGATATCGACACCGTCAAGAAGGACCTTGCCTTCACGGGGTTTCTCGAGCAGAAGCAGGCTTCTGCCAAGCGTGCTTTTGCCGCATCCGCTTTCACCGACCAGGCCCAGGGTCTCCCCTTTTTTCAGTTCGAATGAGACACCGTCGACGGCTTTGAGATATCGCGGTTTCCCGAAAAAAGATTTTTTCACTGGAAACCAGGTTTTTAGATTTTCTACTTGGAGTAATGGCATCTGACAAAATGTCCTTTTCCAGTTTCTTCCCATTCCGGCACTGAATCAATACAGGCTTGCTGTTTCTCCTCCGAAAGCGAATCCGCCAGTGCGCAACGGCCGTAGAAACGGCAACCGCCGGGATATTCCCGCGGAGACGGGACGGCGCCGGGAATCGTGGCAAGGGTTTTCTTGCCGTGTTCGAGGCGGGGCACGGCTGAAAGCAGAGCCCGCGTGTAAGGATGGAGGGGATTGGCAAGAACGGTTTTCACCTCGGCCGCCTCGACCATATGCCCGGCATACATCACGATGACCCTGTCGGCCATGTCCGCGACTATACCGAAATTGTGTGTAACCAGGATGATGGACATGCCCCTGTTTTCGCGGAGTTCTTTAAGGAGTTCGAGTATTTGCGCCTGTATAGTCACATCCAGTGCCGTGGTCGGCTCGTCCGCGACGAGTATTTCCGGCCTGCTTGCGAGCGCCATGGCGATCATCACTCTCTGCTGCATGCCGCCGCTGAGCTGGTGGGGATAATCCCTTACACGTTCGCCCGGTTCCGGAATGCCGACCCTGGCAAGCAGATCTATTGTTTCCGCCTCAACATTCTCTGGCTTATCCCGCCGCAGCAGCAGCGCTTCGGATATCTGATCGCCTATTCGGAAGACCGGGTTCAGGGACACCGACGGTTCCTGGAAGATATAGGCTATATGGTCCCTGCGAAATTCGCGGAGTTGTTTTTTGCTCAGCGAAAGAATCTCGGATTTTTTATCCCCGCCCCTGAAGACAATGCTCCCGTCACGGTAATCTCCGGGCGGGACCGGAAGAAGCCGGGCCAGCGACAGGCAGCTTACGCTTTTACCGCAACCGCTTTCACCTACAATCGACAATATCTCCCCGCGTTTCAGACTGAAAGAAAGCCCGCTGACAGCCGGCAGCCTTACACCGTCGGAAATGAAGTCGACACAAAGATTTTTTACTTCAAGAAGACTCATTTTTCAAAGCACATACGCATTTCAAGTCTCATCGGCCTACTCCCAGAAAAAATGTACATAGAGCCAGTTTTAAAACTCCGCGCGGTCACGGAGAGTTTTGAAATTGGCTCCATATTCAGTGAACCACGTCGGGGTTGGGGCTGAGACACTCGAAGACTGTCCAGTACTGACCCCGAGCAAACGGGGTTTGCTGAATATGTACGAAAAAATACCACATACTCTAGCCCGTATATTTCACAAAGCCATTGCACTAATTCATATTCGGCTTTGCCGAATCTGAATATGCACGGCAAAGCCGTGCTCAGAACCGCCGTGGCTTTGTGATGGTATGAATTTTTCCGTAGACAAAAAAACGGTTGCCTCGCTGCTACAACACGCTGTGGTGAGTTTTCGGCGCCAGATCCGCTTTTTCAGGATTATGTATTTTGCGCACGCTCCTTCCCGTCCTGAGAATCCGAATCGAGTATGTACTCGACCAGGAAAAATACGGAAGCAAGACCGAAAATGTGCCAAAGAAAATGTGATCCGAATGGAATTACATCCATAACAATAAGGTCGATCTCCCTGAAAAATACCGCGACTGCGAACAAAAGCCCGGAAGCAACTAAAAAACCCAGTCCGCGGCATGATCTCCGGTACGAGTGCAGTGAGACCGGCAACAGCAGCATAAACCCCTCCATCACATAGACCGTTGACACAGGCAGCCTGCCCTTGAGCGATAAGGCCGGAAGCAGCAGACGGAAGGCCAGCGGCAGTATCAACGCGCATACAAAACTCAGGGACCAGCTGCGGACAACCCTATGCCAGAAAAATATGCAGCAGAGCAGCACCGCAAAGAAAATGCTGAGATATGTCATCGCAAGAAAGGTGTAGGTCGTCCTGAACGCATGGTGCAGCGTTCCGCAAACGAACCCGGCGGTAATGAACGGCAGCGCCGTCACAAGCAGTGGATGTCGAAAAAGACGGAGCCTTGTACGGCGGACACAGTAGAAAATCACAACAATAAAAAGAAGGCAACTGAGGGTATTTAACGGCTCCACCGGAAACCTTCCCGGTTTCGTCTCAGCATGAATCGGACCCGATCCCGCGATTTTCGCCGATACGGCGGGATAATAATCTTCTTTAGCCGGATCCGGCACAGTCTCTTTCCTTTGTCCAGGCAGTGTCGCCGTACTTGTAATCGGCAAGTTTCCTGATTTTATTTTCTAATTGTCCGTCCTTCGTGAAATTGCAAAACTCTATGCCCAGTTTTTCGGTAAAAGCCACGACAAGGGATTCGGCCAGCGCTTTACGTGAGACATTGAACGGCGCCAGGACAATACTTCCCTGGTGCAGAATCCCGTTTTTCGTGCGCCTCTGCGCCGCCCCCGCCGCTTTCTTTGTCCCGCACATCACATCGTAAGCAGTCGGGGAAACGAAGCAGCGCATAGTCGCGCGATCGGGGCTCACGGCCGGCTCCCCGGCAAGTTGCCCTTCAAGCCCGTATCCGTCCATCATATACACAATAACCCTGTGAAAAAAGCGGTAGCTTTCAAGTCTTCCCAGAGAGCAGACCGGATGATCCGGAGGCAATACGACGGTATACGTGAGGTCCACGTCGTGGTGGACGATGCCGCCGCCGGTGGGCCGCCGTACAATGCTGTATTCCCCCGCCAGGCTCTCCACCGCCGAATAATCCTGCACATATCCTATTGAGACCGCGCGGCCGCACCAGCCGTATACCCTCAAAACAGGGGGGTTTTCATGCGCCCGGGACAGTAGATACTCGTCGACAGCCATATTTTCAGCCGCCGTCCGCGCCGAATCGAGCCACAAAGACCACCTCTCGCCCATATCAGCGCCCTTTCCCGGCGTCTTTTTCGGAGTCACGCAGGAGGTCGTTCAAAAACTTCCTGGTATACAGGGTCGAGCCGAGACTCTTTTTGAGTGTCTTCCACTCTTTTCTTATCACATAGATCCTGTGCAGGGGACAATGATAGATCCACGGACAGTTGGATATATGCCTGAAGCGCTCAAGGTCTATCAGCGCAATCTCCATTGGCTTGGGACGCACATATATGTGCTTCGCGAACCAGTCGGGATAGAAATACTTCTTTTTGTGCATTTTTTTGATGGCTCTGGTCAGCCTCTGGAGAAACTCAATCTTATTCACTTCGAAATCCGCGGCAATCTCCGGAGACACCTTGTATTTCAGCAGATCCGAAAGCGGATAAAATCCGCCCAGGTTGCCCGTCAGAAGCACGGAACGCTTCTTTACGGGATCAAAGCCCCTGTATAGGAGTTTGGAGCTGCGCAGCCCGAACTTTTCTACAGCCTTCATCCCCTCGCGCTCATTTACCAGATTTATGAATGCCCTGCCGCTGCTACGCTTTAAAAAATACTTGACCCCACGTATTTTAAGGCAGCATATCTGCCGGTTGACTTCACCTGTCTTCCTGTCACGGTGTTTCCGGATATCCCTGTACTCAAAATCCTTCTGCCCCCCTTCGAGATCCCAGAAATCATCGAACTTATAAAAACCCGCATCGGCAAAAACGTCCTCGGCAGATTCGTCTTTCCAGGCTTCCGTCAGTACTTTGCCTGCGAAAAATCTCTTTTCTTCCTTTGTCAGCTTTTCAAGTTTCATGCGACAATATACAGCCTTTGAACTCGTTTTGCACTGTTTATTTCTTAACGAAGAAGCTTTTCTGAAAAAAAGTATTTTTTTTTCGTGACAAGCCTTCCATTTTTACTTTTTTTCTGGTATAATAATTTTTGAGAAGTGATGCTTCTCAGGGAGAAATCAGGAAGCGCGAAATACGGTTGTCGTCATAATCAGCTCTTCATGCACAACACCTCCTGATTATGCACCCGTTACCAGCCAGCGGACACAGACGACAATCAAAAGCGCTTCCGGGA
>CAZGYO010000070.1:0-9563 GCA_964530455.1 uncultured Victivallales bacterium | reverse complement strand
TCCAGTCTATCCCCCCAGCTTAACGGTTACCAAAAATCGTTCCTAATGATAAAAAGCCCGTTTATAAAAAATTAACATCTTAATTATCAGTCACTTAACACAACCCGACCACAGGGCATGACCTGCCTGTGCGTATCCGCACGCAGACAGACGCAACCCCTGTTGCGCCTTCACTTGTTCCCGAAGCCAACAAAGCGTTGTCAAACCACCGCACTCCAAGATGCTGCGCATCGAAGAGTTGGCGATGACGGTTTTCCCGATACTTGTACTGGAATTTGCTAAATTCGCTGATTCGCGGTAGATTAAAGTTTGGATTGACTATTCCGAAATAATAAGCTTATAAACCGAGAGAAGTTCTATCATGGAAATAATATACGACATAAAACTTGATACGGGCGCGAAATACTGTGCCCTGGCAGGAGACAATCTGAACCTAAAACAGGGAGACTGGTGCGTGATACGAAAGGAGCACCAGCTCGATTACGGGCAGGTAGTAAGAGTGATAAGGGACGGGGCCGGCCAGATGAAGGGAGAGAAAGAACTTCCGCATATAGAGCGCAAAGCCACCGTGGTTGACAAAAGCAAGGCGAACGAGAACGCGATGCGCGCGAAATCCGCCTCCCGCACGGCCTCCCGGCAGATTGAGGAACTGAAACTGCCTATGAAACTTCTTGACTGCCATTACAGCTTCGACAGGAAGCTGGCGACTTTCCAGTTCACGGCGGACGGCAGGGTGGATTTCAGGGAGCTTGTCAAGAAACTGGCCTCTCTGCTGCATACCAGGATTGAACTTCGCCAGATCGGCGTCAGGGACGAGACCGGCCTTATCGGGGGGATAGGCCCGTGCGGAGAGGTGCTGTGCTGCAACCGTTTTCTCAGGGAGTTCAAGTCTATAAACGTAAGGATGGCCAAGGGGCAGGACATCTCGCTCAACCCGAGCAACATTTCCGGCATGTGCTGTCGGCTGAAGTGCTGTCTGGACTACGAACTCGAAGGATACCGTGAACTTGACAGGGAGATGCCGCGGCGCGGCGCCTGCTGCGAGTGTCCTGAAGGGCGCGGGCGAATAGTTGACAGGAATCTTCTGACGGGGAAAGTTACCGTGCAGTTGGACAATGAACCGCGCCATATAAGCTGCCCGAAAGACGAGATACGGGTTTTCTACCCGGAAAAACACAGGCTCAACAACAAGCATCAAGGTGAAGATGACCTCTACGATGGACTGGACGAGGAGGACTCCCGCCTGTTGAAAGAGCTTGACGAAGGAGCCAGTTCTCAAAACTCCGTGTGAACCGCGTTGCTAGTCCTTTGGGCGGCAGGCTCTTTTTGCGCGAATGCCGCGCTGCCGCAAATGCTTAACGCGGTGCGAAGCACAGCACGCGGCTCATGCCTGGCTGCCACCGCGAAAGAAACCTGTGAAATATACGGGTTAAAGGTTTTTTAAATTTTTCATGAAACATGCGAGTAAAGTGGGCGACAGTGAACAGGCCGTGCTCGGAGCGGAAAACCGCGGATTTCGCGAGACCGTAACCGGAGTACTCGGGCTTTTCTGTTTATTTATGGCGTTTCTTTTTCCGTTGAAATTCGGATCGATAACCGGTATTGTCGAACGCCTGCACTATCCGTTCAGCCTGATGGGAGTTTTTCTATGGAGCTGGCCGATGCCGATTTTTACGCTGCTTTCGGCGCTGCTGGCGCTGGCGGTCTTCCTGTTCTGCCGGATAGAGCAGACGCGGGGCAACGCATTCCTCATCCCGGCGGCATGGACACTGCTGGCGATAGTTTCGCTGCTGGGTTTTATGGACGCAAGCACCGCGGACTTTCCGGCGCTGCACTTTATTCATTTCAGCGGCATCGCCCTTTTCGTCTCCTCCGCCTATGTACTTGTCAGAGAGCGCCCTGAACTTAGAAACTATTTTATAGGAGCGCTGGCATGCGGGACTTTTGTAAGCGTTATCTTCGGTTTCGAACAGTACTACCGTGGTTTTGAGCAGACGCTGTCCTACGCACGCGAGCAGACGGCCCTGACGGGGACTTCGCTGCCGTACTCGATAGCGAACCGTCTTGAACAGGTCAGGGTATATTCCACTTTCGCTATCTGCAACAGTTTTGCGGCACATCTTCTACTTGTCGGTCCTCTGCTTGCCGCGGCGCTGGTTGTTTCCAGGAAAGTCCTCAAGTTCTGCCTGTTTACCCTTGCGACATTCCTGGTCGTCTGGGCAACGGGAGGTGAGGCGAAGCTTTTCGCGTATTTCGCGTTTTTTTTATACGCGGTTTTCATTGTTTTTCTGTTTATGAAGTTTCCCGAAAAACGCCGAAGGCCGATTTCCCTGACAGTTTCGGTTGTTATCGGCGCGGGAATAGTGTATTTGCTTTATCTGACAGGAAGCCGGGCGGCTGTCGTGGCGCTGTTTCTCGCATGCTGCCTGCTTCTTATGATTCTTCCTTTTTCGCGCAAGTTGCGTTTCACGGGGCTCGTGCTTCTGGTAGCTTCGGCCTTGCTGGGAATGGTGATGATCAACCAGGGCCGTGGACTGGACTCCTTAAGGGTCAGGCTCGACTATTTTGCAGGGACGTTGAAAATCTTCGCCGGAAAACCTCTCTTCGGCACCGGCTGGGGTGATTTTTTCCACGATTTCCAGTCGATCAAGACCTTTCCTGGTGAGGAGGCGCCGCGCACCCCGCACAATTCCGTCCTCAGTTTTCTCTGCCAGTGCGGTGTGGCGGGATTTATATCAATGTGTCTGGCGCTTGTCCTGCCGGTCTGCCTGTCTCTGAAAAAGACCGTATCCGACATGAAAGGGGTTCGGGCAATACTTTCAGAATCGCCGTATTTTGTGCCGATGCTGCTCGGGTTGACGGCGTGGTCGATCCATTCGCTCGCCGATATAAACATCCAGATAGTCGGGTCCGCGGCGGCAGCCGCGTTGACAGGTCTGATCATGTGTCTTCCGCGAAATGATGATCCGATCCCCGCCCGCGAAGGACATGCGGAAAAAGAAGCAGGCGCGGTCTATCATTCTCGGAATCGGGAAAACAAAGTTTCATCGTCCGGGATTCTGTCGAGGTGTCTTCCCGCCACACGCATTCCAATGCTTGTTTTCGCGGGCGCCGCGCTGTTTTTCGCTGTCAGGAGGATTGCGGGCGAGTTGGCTCTGCAGGCGCTGGACGATATAACCCAGCCGTATTTCATGTCCAAAGAAGAGTATTTCGAGATACCGCGTAAAGAGGTGGTGGAAAGGCTTTCGCATGCCGTAGGACTCATGCCGGAATCCCCTTTCCCCTGGGCAAGCGCCGCGACATTCGCGGAGAACAGGAAACTGTACATGGACGCTGAGATCTGGTACAGGGAAGCCCTGGAACGCTCGCCGATCAGAGCCTCTTTCCATCAACACCTGGCCGAATGCCTTCTTAAAAACGGTAAAAGAAAAGAAGCTCAAAAACACTTCAAAGAGGCCGCGCGTCTTTTCCCGAACGCGTACGGGAAAAACAGCGGCAAAACCGAAAACACAGGCAATCGTCAATAACTGGCTCACAGGATTACGCCGCCCTTTCTCGATGAATGAAGCAGTTGTATCGGATAAGCTCAGTATTCCGTCTTGCCCGTTTTCGAGAACGGCTTGTACTATCGGGTTTTTCGGGTTAGAGTTTTTCTGTAACAGTACATATTCAGCAAACCCCGTTTGCTCCGACCCCGATGTGGTTTGCTGAATATGTACAGCAATGATTTACGTGCAGATTATACAAGGGTTCGGTTCTTTCAGAACCTTTTCGAATATGCACTGTTTAGGCTTAACAAGATCAGGAACACGTTGAAACTTTCAGTACTTTATATCGCCTTTCTGTTACCGCTTTCCGGAGCGTATGCCGGTGAACTGCTCTCGAAGATGCTCGAAGGACCGATGAAGCATGTAGAGGAGATAATCATTGCCGAACGCGCTCCCGGGCTGGACGGGCACTGGTACGCGAACTTCGGGTATCCCCTGTTGTTTCCACACGTGAGCGTGGCTTCCCCCGGCGGCGGTCGCCTGGTTGCCTACAACCTCCGCACGGGCCGTGAAAGGGTGCTGCTTGATGATATTGAAGGGGCGGTCCGGGATCCGGTGCTTAATTATGAGGCGACAAAGATCCTTTTTTCGTACCGGAAAGGAAACAGCCGGAACTATCATCTCTACGAGATAGGGGTTGACGGCAAAGGACTGGAGCAGATTACTTCCGGAAAGGAAGTAGATGATATCGAACCCTGCTACTTGCCTGACGGGTCGATAATGTTCGTGTCCTCGCGCTGCTACAGATGGGTTCCGTGCTGGTACACCCAGGTCGGGATAATGTACAAATGCGATGCCGACGGCTCTAGGATCCGGCAGATAAGTTTCGGAGTGGAACACGAGAACACGCCGTGGATGCTTCCTGACGGTCGCGTTCTCTACACCCGCTGGGAGTATGTTGACAGGTTTACGAACGCGTTTCACCATCTCTGGACGGTAAACCCGGACGGAACGGGGCAGATGGTCTATTACGGAAACCTGTCGGGTCCGCACGTCATGATAGACGCTAAACCTGTTCCTGGAAGCGACAAAGTCGCGGCGATATTCAGCCCCTGGCACGGGCGCAGGGAGCACCAGGGCAACCTTATACTGCTCGATGTCTCCTACGGGCCGACCGACACGCGTCCGTCCCCGGAAAAAGGAAAACCCCACCTCAATCCCCTGGCGGAAAAACTCGTCAACAAACACGAAGACAGCAGTACAAGGTGGAAATGGCGTGATCCCTGGGCTTTTTCGGAAGACTGTTTTCTGATTGCCGGTCCCGAGGGGATATACGTGATGGACGGGGAAGGGAATAGCGAATGTGTATATTCCGCGCCTGAAGGCACAAGGGAATGGGTGGACGGGCACGGGTACAAAGGCACGTACCGCGTCTGGGTCCACGAACCACGCCCGGTAATACCCCGGGAAAGGGAGCCGATGCCGGCCGAGCGTGTAGACTACGGCGAGGACAGCGCGACTATGCTTCTTGCGGACATAAACGAAAGCAGGAACCTGGAAGGCGTGGATAAAGACGAGATATCTTCGATCCTGGTTCTCGAGGAGCTTCCGCGTCCGGTAAGTCCAATCTGGTCATACGGCGACTTGGGATATTTCGGCATCTACCGCAGAAGCGATGTAGGACTCACCGGGTCGCTGCTGATACACCGTGTGCTGGGCGCTGTTCCCGTTGAGAAGGACGGCTCGGCATATTTCAAGGTTCCCGCGAAAAGAGCGCTTTTCTTCGTTGCTCTCGACAAGGACGGCCGGTCGGTTAAACGGATGCAGAGTTTTGTCAGCGCAATGCCCGGCGAGACGGCGTCATGTGTCGGCTGCCATGAAAGCCGCCTGTTGACACCCCGGACCCGACTGCCCGGGAAAATCATGGCCGCGAAACGCGCGCCGAGTGAGATAAAGCCGGTTCCAGGAGTCCCGGATTCCGGAATAATCGATTTTCCCAGGGACATACAGCCGGTAATAACCAAGCACTGTATGCCCTGCCACAGCGCTGAAAAGCATGCCGGCAACGTGATTCTCACCGGGACAAGGACAGCGAGGACAAGCAATGCCTACGCTCAGTTTGTCATGCGGGAACAGACCGGGATAACAGGACGCGACTACAAGCTCAACGACAGGGGGAACCGCTCGGCACGCTCGCTGGGATCGGCGATTTCGCCGCTTCTGAAGAAGCTCCGCGGCAAACGGCACCACGGCGTGGAAGTCAGCGAGAAGGAATATTCGCTTGTCCGCGCATGGGTCGAGTCGAGTGCGCTGTTCTCCGGGACATACGCGAAACTAGCGCATCCGCAGCCGCCAATTGCAGAGAAGGGTTTCGCGCCCGTCGCGGACATTGTAAAGGAACGTTGCGGGAAATGCCACATAAACGAGAAGCGCAAGATAAGCATGGGTTGGCCGAACGACGACTACTGGGATGCCCTTTTCAACTGCGTGGAACCGGAAAAATCGATCTTCCTCCTGGCGCCGCTGTCCGGGGACGCTGGCGGCTGGGGGGCATGTCGCGAGGCGAAAGCCCGCTCATACGATCCGGAGAACTTCAGGATCGATCCCGACGCGCCGGCAGCGGGCATATTCCTCTCGACGGAGGATCCTGACTACAAAAAGCTTGAGAAATTCCTGCTTGATGAACTGGGGAGACATGCGCGGAAACTTGATTATTTCCAGGAGGGTTTCGTTCCCGCCCCGTTTTATGTGAGAGAGATGAAAAGATACGGTGTGCTTGAAGAAGACTGGCACTACCTTAAAAGACCGCTCGACTTCTTCGCTCTCGAAGAAAAATACTATTCCCTGTTCAACAGGTAAACTTCAAGGAAAGACTTTGATTCATGCCATATCGAAATCCTGTTATACCCGGTTTCAACCCTGATCCCAGCGTTTGCCGTGTCGGCGGGGACTACTACTGCACAAGTTCCTCTTTCGCCTGGTATCCGGGACTTCCCATATACCACAGCAGAGACCTGGTCAACTGGAGGCATATAGGCTACATCCTGGACAGGCCGTCACAGCTTCCTCTCCAGAATCCCGACACAATTATATGGAACGGGATAATAGCTCCCACGCTGAGGCATCACAATGGACGTTTCTACTGCGTCTGTAAAAACGTCAAGAATACGGGATGCTTCATAGTCAGTTCCGAGGACGCCTCGGGCGCCTGGTCTGAGCCCGTCGTCCTGGAAGGGGAGGGTTGGGATAACTCCATACATTTCGATGAAGACGGGACCTGCTACTACCACTGGACATCGTCGGACGACGACTGCCGCGGTTGTATCAACAGTACGTTTTGAACCCGGATACGGGAGAAAGGCTCAGCGAAACGAGCCCCATTTTCTATGGAACCGGAGAAGGCGGCCTTGAAGCGCCGCATCTCTACAAAATAGACGGGCGCTATTTTCTTGTAGTCGCCGAAGGCGGCACGCATTTCAACCATATGGTGAGCATTGCCCGGGGCGACTCCCCCTGGGGCCCGTTCGAACAGAGCCCGCATGGACCGCTTCTAACACACAGGCACACCCAGATGAACCAGGTAATCAAGGTGTTGGGACACGGTGATCTTGTTCGGGCCCACGACGGTTCCTGGTGGCTCCTGGCCCTGGGAGTGAGAAGTTACGGCTGGATAATGCTGGGCAACCACCACCTGGGACGCGAGACCTTTCTTTCGCCGGTGAACTGGCTGGACGACGGTTGGCCGCAGGCGAACCACGGTGAAGATCTGCAGTTGGAAATGGACGTGCCGACCCTTCCCCTGCACCCCTGGCCGGAAACGAAGACGCCTTCCTTTTTCAATACAGGAGTCTTAGGTCTTGAATGGAACTTTCTGCGCAATCCGCGTCCCGGGATGTATTCGCTGACGGATAATCCCGGATACCTTACGCTTTACGGGACAGAAGAAACGCTTTGCGATTTCAACCCGTGCATGATCGCCAGGCGCCAGACACAAGCCTGCTGCTCCGCATCCGTTGAACTCGAGTTTCCCGCGGGAAGCAGCGAGGACGAAGCCGGGCTTACAGTCTTTATGGACGAAAGGCACCACTCCGAGATATTCGTGCGCGCAAAGGAAAACCGCAGGGAAGCAGTAGTAAGACGCAGGATCGGAACACTTGTCGCCGAAACCGCTTCCGCCGATATTCCGGGCGATGGCCCGGTAACATTGTGGGTTGAAGCCGATCCCAGGTGGTATAGATTCGGCTTCAGTACCGGGGAGAGAGATGTTTCGTCGCTGGCATACGCGGAAGCGAGACATCACAGCACCGAAGTCGCATGGGGCTTCACGGGCGTCTACCTCGGTATGTATGCGGTGGGCGCGGAGGCGCGTTTCAAATCCTTTGACTACGATATCCAGGACGACCAGACATGGATCCCGAGAATGGGATGCCGCGAGGATTTTCGCCCTCCCGGAAATCCGGAGGTTGATAATTAACACTTTGTTTGAAAGCATTTTACGCGAAATGGAAGGCGCAACATGAAGTATATGGATCAGGCAAAAAAGACCGCTTTTCTGATTGGAAGCACGGTGCGGCTGGGAATTCCCTCCGTGCTCAAGCTGGGCGAAAAATTCACATTGAAGATACGTGTAACAGGCCCCGACGCGCTTCCGGTTGAGAGTTTTCCGTTCACCTTTCTCTTTGAGGACTGCGAGGGCGTGGAAGGACTTCCTTCCGAGTTCAGAATGCCTGGCACAGGATGGTCCGCCGATATCCAGGGCCTTACAGCCACCGGACCGGAATTAGCGAGGATCAGAGCCAGGATCCCGGATTCCGGCAAGACCTGCGAGGGCGACCCGGTATTGATTTCTAATCCGGCCTGGGTTTTCGAGGAACCCGACTGCAGAATCTACTGGGGGGATATCCATATACACACCAACTACTCCAACTGCCACGCCTGGGAATGCCTGGACCCCGAATGGGCCTATCTCTACGCCAGGGACGTTTCACTTCTCGATTTCGCCGCGCCGGCCGACCACATACGTGGTATAGCCTCTGATTCCGCGCGATGGCCGAGACTCCAGCAACTGTCCGCTCAGTTCAATTCCCCCGGCGAATTTGTATCGATGCTGGCCTATGAAAGTTCCCACGCGCAGGGCTTCGGCGGTGACAATAATGTTTATTTTCTTGATGACGACGCACCGTATTTCTGGCTCGACAGGGATGACATGCGCGGCGCCGCGCCGAAAGTCACGCTTGAACAGCTCTGGGAACAGATGGACGATTCCGGCAAAGAATATTTTACCGTTCCGCACCATACCGGACGCGGCGGCAAGTACAGGACATGGACAGAAGACAGCTACAACCCGGACAAAGAACCTCTTTTTGAAATATATTCCTCCTGGGGATCCTCGGAATTCAGGTGGAACAGATACCCCATGCACGGCGGAAACAACGATGATGTCTCGTATTTTTCCGACGCCCTTAAAGCCGGAACTCGTTTCGGGCTTATCGCCTCCAGCGATGACCACGCAACGCTTCCCGGTTCCGTACACAGACATCGCGGAGAAACGTTCGAGTCGAGAATGCTCGGAGGGTTCCACCACAAAGGACTTGCAGCGGTTTTCATGCCGGAACTGTCGAGAAAAGCGCTTTTCAACAGCCTGAAGACACGCAACTGCTATGCCTCTACTCACGACCGATCCCTGCTTGACATACGACTCGCCGGCGCCCGTATGGGCGAGGAGATAAACGCTGATGGGGCCCTGAAAAAAAGCCGGAGTATCGAATGCCGTTTCACGGTTGACCGCAATACCGTTTCAAAGGCGGAACTTTTCAGAAACGCCAAGCTCATAGATTCGCGAAAAATGAGCGGTTCCGGGATCGAGAAAATTACATTCACCGACGACTCCGATCTGGATTCAAAGCTTGTCAGAAACGCGAAGTTCCACCCCGAACCCTTTGCAGTGTATTACCTGAGAGTTACCTCGACAAACGGTTCGTGCGTCTGGTCCTCGCCCGTATGGATAGACGGGTGATTATTTAGTGCATATTCGAAAAGGTTTTGGATATTCCAAAACTTTCAGAATCTGCACGT
>CAZGYO010000069.1:0-9650 GCA_964530455.1 uncultured Victivallales bacterium | reverse complement strand
GGAGAATTCTCTAGTATTTTTAGTTGTTTCGTGGCTGTGCGGACCATCCCCACGTGCGTGGGGAGAATGAAGCAATCTCCGGCACCTCAAAGCCCAAAACCGGACCATCCCCACGTGCGTGGGGAGAATTTAACCTAAAGATTTTGTCAAGCGGGTAAGTCCGGACCATCCCCACGTGCGTGGGGAGAATTTTTAAGTATCAGGGACAAAGTCAACCCCAAACGGACCATCCCCACGTGCGTGGGGAGAATACCAGTATCTTGTGGAGGAAGCTATTCCGGCATACTATATAATGGGGTCCTTTTTAAATTTTCAAAGAGCAAAATCATTTTCATTGTCCTCCTCGATCCATTTTTCGGCGATGAGATAATGGCCCGAAAGTTTTTCGGGCTTGCGGTTGGTATCGCCATAATGTCGAACAAGGAAGCCCTGTGAATTCTGGTCACTTGAGATGATGAGCATTCCAAGTCCTTCTGCATTTCGCCTAATATACTGAAGAGTCTTATCGCGGGTTTTGATGTTCAGGCTCCCGACAAACACATTGGGTTTAGGTTCGATGAACCATCGTTTCAGCATACCCCTGATAGCATCCGGTGTGTTGTTGCACACTAGCACAGTCATTTCATAAGCTCCTCAATTATTTTCGGGATAAGCTTCATCATATTCTGTTTCTCGATCTTGGCTTTCAGCAACTCTATTACATCTTTGCCTTGGGCCTCTGGATTGACCGAAACCGCTTCGAATGCAGCCTCCAGTGTTGTAGTCGGCTTAAAGATGTCGGCTATATCATAGACGAACGGGAGTGTTCCGGCCACATGAATGAACCCGAGTTGCGGCAGATAGCCCATGGAACAGACAATGGATGTGCAGAGTGCGTAGAAGCAAGCATTCGCAGTTGAAACGGATTTGTTGATGTTGTCTGCCAGGTTCCAGTTGTTCGGATTATAGTCTCTTCCCTTCCAGGTGACTCCGTATTTGAAGCCCATTTCCTGGTAGAGCGCCTTGATTCTTTTGCCCTCCATTCCGCGCAGCTCTCTGATACCCCGTTCTGCGACTACTGATTCCGGAAAACGTTTAAGAAACATCTTCCTGGCGATTTCAATACTCTTTTTGCGTGACGCATGGTATCCGGAATGTTTTCTGGCGTTGTCATTCGCATGTGTGGGGGCTGTTCCGAAGGAATAGAACCTCATTCCCTGTTCACCAATCCAGCAGATTGGGGTATTGCAATCCGAGCATGCCTTGATAGCAGCATGTGTGACTGTCGTGCCGGGACCGAGCATCAGGCTGCACACCGTAGCAATCGGGATTCTGAAAACGGTATAGTCCGCTCCGATCCATTTCACACTGGAGTCATCAACTTCCAGGCGACCGTGCTCGAGGTAGAGCGGGGTCCAGCGCTCCTTGGCCGGAGCCAGTGTTTCAATCGGCGGTTTTTCAAAAATAGGCATATATCAAATCACCTGTATTCTCCTTGGCGCGAATTCCCGCTTGCCGAAGTCGAGAGGGATATCCATAAGCGTGTCAGTCCCTTCTTCGAATGAAGCCACTTCACGACATGTTCTGACCGGCGAGTCGATCCCGGCACATTGGCAAAGACGCTCTTTTGCAGTTTCCGGCGAATCGAATACCCCCTGTGCCACCGGAGCTGCCGGGATGCATGATTTACGTCCGAGCCAGACACCCCATGCAGGATTTTGAAATGCTGCCTCTATTTCCATGAGCCGACTGCGAGTTCCCCAGATGACTACGCCGAATTTGGCGTGCTGAAGGTATTCGCGGCGTGTAACTACGGTGTTGCCTGCCCCGCCTCCCGCTTTCGGGACAATGTTTAGCTTTTCTTCTTTCTTATTTTTGCCCCATCCACCGCCCACTGTATGAAAGTCCGTTAGGCGGTCACCGTTCCTCAGTGTATAGACAGTGATTACAGTATCTGCGAATTCCGCGAGTCCCGCGGAATCAACTCTGTCAATCCCGATCGCTGCGCAGATCATACCCAGTATGCCGCTGCGCGTTGGCTGGGAGAAGGATGTCCTGCGGTCGAACTTCGACTGATAGCCCCAGCTTTGAAGGGGCGCGTCAAAGAGTAGCGCCAAATATGCTGTTTCGCTGTTCATGGCACTCTCCTTCAAACCAGTTTATCTATGAAATCATCTAGCTTGGAATCGGGAATGATCGCTTCTGCATCGGCTTTAAGGCAATAAGTCTCTTTAAGCTGATCCCACTGTTCATTCATGCTCTGGACGCTTTTTTCGACATATCCCTGCGAGCTCCGCACCGGCTTTTCGAATGCGTTCACGAGCGACAGCGGCTGGCCGGTTCTGCGGAGGCCCAGCACATATGCCGGGGGATTATGTCCGAACATGGAATTCTTTCGGGCGGATGGAACGGCCATAACGGAAGCGCGGATGAAGGCGTCAACAATCTTTTTGAGTTCGTCTTCATCACATTCGCCCAGATTTTCTTCCAGAAGATCCAGATTTAACCCGACATAGCGATAGTAGCATGCGGAGTTGAATTCCAAGTTTCCGATATGTCCTGCACCCTCGCTTTCTTCGGGCTTCATATCATCAACAGCCGAGAAAAAGTCTATTTCATTTGCCGTTGAATGAGTTGAGAGGGCATGGCTGAAGAGCCCGGCTCCTTCAACCATCAGCGAGTGGTCGTCTGCCACCATGCGCCCGAATATAGAGATGTCGGCTGCGTCTTTGACCTTGCCTCCGAAAGCCTTGACAGCTTTCTGAGCCTGTGCTTTGACATTTTTCAAAGCCTTTTCCTGGGCTTTTTTATCTGCATCCGGGCTGTATGCCGTTGCCAAGTCGTCGCCGAAATCGCATCCGAGCATTGCTTTGACCACCCCAGACAATTCGTCTGGAGAAAAGAACAGCAGTGTTTTCACATTGCCCTTTTCGGCGTTGTCCAGTTTTCCGATGACATCGGCTGCAGCTGTTGCCAGAAGTCGAGCATTTGTCTCATCCTGATCGGCATTGAGAAAAGCGTTCTGGAGTTCGCGCACCAGAAAACGGGTTCTCTGGCCGGCGAAGAATTTCGGAGCCAATTCTTTAGCCTGCATTCTTATCGCTCTTTTCCAGCACTGGCTGGATACTCGGGCGCGCTGTGTTCCTCCGAAGAGAGCGGATTTCGGCGCGCCGACATCATCGCGGTTCAGGCAAGTGACGGGGAACGACTGCAGAATGTGGAGTTCGATCAGATTCATTGTTTTTTTCCTTTTCTTTTGAGCATCTTTTAGTTGAGTGGTTGAAGCATCAGCAGTCCGAAGCCGAAAGCTTTGGCTGATCCGATGCCGTTTCTGAATGTTTCTTTGAATTCTTTATGGTCAGACACCGAGAGTATCCCCTGGAAATCGACCGATACATGTTTTCCGCGCCTGCCTTTTTTCCGGAAAAACTCATCAATCGGCCCCCCGATAAACAATGAGCTTTTCTGTAACTCGAAACCATGCTGTTCAGCCTTGCGTTCAATCCATTCTCCAAGCTTGTTCTCTTGATAGACCCCGATTCTGCGCCGGTCTTGATTCCGTCGCATTGTCGGATTGGCCCGAAGTTGAAAGCGGTAGGTTCCGTGTTCGAGAAACGATGTGGCAATTTCCTTGAGTTCCCAGCACCCCCAATCAGGGGGGAGAGGTTTGGATTCGGAGAGCAGAAAAACCCGGAAATCCCGTCCTGCATCATCTATCCGAAAAAGAAAATCGCGTCTTTCTCCGTCCCGGCCTGGAAAAGCCTCCCAGAGCTTCTGATGCCAAGCATAGGCATCGCCCAGCTTCAGGCGGGCAGCCCGGCTTTTCCCGAGAGTTATTCTGGTCAGATACACTATTCATGCCCTCCTTCCTGATCCTTAGTAGTTCTATTAGGTTTTTCACCCCAGTACTCGGCGGCCCAGTCTACTTTTTTGTCCTGCCCCCACCAGCAGATATCGCAGTAGAGCCGGTGATAGTTGACTGGCACGTCCTTCGATTTTGCCGCTCGTATAACGGATGGAATCAAATCGCACAGCTCCAGTTTGTCGTTGCTGGTCAGCAGACGGCGAAAACGCCCCTCGAAAGAGGCCAAACCATCGCTTCCTTGTCCTTGTGCAATTTTTCTGAGCGTCGTGCCAATGTTGCCATACTCCGTCATTCCGGGCTGAGTCGCAAAGGCCGCACATACTGTCTGCACGGGAATACGGCTCCATTCTTTATCCAGATCGCAGTATGGCGCTATATGCGGCCAGGCTCGATGCTCCCGTGCCGTGCTGAAACCGCAGCGGAGATCAGCCATCACCCCGCGGTTTCCCTTGTTTTTTTCCAGAAAAGACATTATCCTTTCCGCATGGTCCTCTGTTTTTCCCATATCGCCCTCCTTTCCGGGCTAGATTTACTATTCCAATATTCCTAGTTTCTCTTTTAGCAATTCCCCTATCTTCGGTTTGTCATCGGGGTAGACGGATATCAAGCGCTTTCCCTGCTGCTGGTATAGCTGCTGCTTTTTCAGCATGCCGATCTTGTAGTCGGCAGTGTCCATGCCCCAGTATTCGATGTAGACATCATATTCCGGCAGGTAGAAGTCCGGACGAACCGCATATCCGTCGAGGATACGGAATCTCTCATCGTAGCGGTATTCTGCGCCCATGGCGTCAAGAGCCTCGCAGATCAGGCGTTCGCCTTCGGACTGCACCCAGGTTCCGTCTTCCGAGCGGATCTTCTTTTGCAGTTCCACCTTAGTCTCGAAATTGCGTCGTTCGAGAAACACCTCGTCGAAACACTTGTCGCAATAAGGTCTCTGAAAAGCTTTTATGCTTCTGGCATACTCGTCCGGATTTACTTTTACTCCGCACTTGCGGCATTTGTGCACGGTGTTCTTCCGGGCGATTTCCAGAGCTTCCCGGATAGTCTTCCCGGCGGCTTTCACAGAACGCTTCACATAATCCTTTTCTTCCGGGTTTCGGTACATGTCACGCAGGTCGTCGAGCGCGGAGGCTGCAGCCACCCCGAAAGCGCCGAGAGCTTTGGCCGAATACTGGCGCACCTGCGGATGCCGGTCGGCAAGCATTGGTCGCAGCAAGTCAACCGACGTAGTGGAGTCCACTATCCCGGCCAGCTTTCCCAGAGCCGATGCCGCCAGTCGCCGGACCAATGGAGAATCCGACTTTGTGTGTCCGGCGAGTTCCTCGAAGACATTTCGCGACGCAGTTTCTCCGAGTTCCCGCACGTGGGAGGCCAATTTGCGTTCATTTGCGACGTTCATAGATAACTACTCGCTTTTCAGGTTGAAACTGACTCCGAACACCGGCGTTCTCCATGGCGCTTCAAGATATTTCGGGATATATTACTTATCCGACTATCCATTATCCAGTTTCCTCAGTTTAAGCTTCTGTCTGGCTTTCGCAAATGCCTGGATCTGGCGCGGTGTTCTGCGCGGACATGCGTGCGCGAAGGCGGAATAGGCTACTTTGCGCAGGAGGGGTATCCATCTATCCGCAAAAGATACATTTTTGTCGTTGACAGAATCCAAAAGAACGTCGTATTGCTGGTCTAGAAGTGTCCAGAAAGCTGTTCGCGCTTTTGGCATGGGGGCCTTTTCCATTTTCATGGCATCTGCATATGTTTTGACCGCGCCATAAATAATTTTTTCTGTGCTTTTAGCCTTTTCAACCCCCTTGCGGTAGTCAGCTAATGGTCCGTCATTGCCGATCATATTCATAGGGACGGTGAAAACCCATTCTTCAGCATCTAGGATTTTTCCCTTGTCGGCAGCTAGTCCACCGGTCCATATATCTATGCTTTCTTCTTTATCCACACCCTTCATGTTCTGCAGTGAAAAAGCTCCCCCTTGTCCTCTTCCTATATTTAGCAGGGCGCTAAGCTCTCTCCATGGATGTCTGTCCAGCGATGTGGGTATATAGCCATGCTTACCATCCTTTCGCTCCACGACAGTAGCTGTTGTCTCTCTACATTCCGGAAACTTCGGATATGTCAGCCCGTTGGCCAATGTGAAAGATGTTTTACCTTTTTCAAAAAGAACCGCACGTGAAAGGGGAACAAGTCGCCCAAGGTATGATATCACGCCATTTTGTAGCTCGCGATTTTCTCGATTACTCAAATCCAGTTCCCATACAGGTTTCCCCCAACTCATATTGGGTAAAGAACAGATGGTTTCCTTTGGTATTAGGTTAAGATAAATGGTATCTTTTATGCTGGAGGCGCGTAGCAGTGTGTGTAGCGCCGATGACTCCACGCAGGGCGCGTGTTCGCTTTCCCCTGGCCCTTTATCCTTTCCATGCTGTGTAGAGATGTCTCCCCACTTTGTTACACCAATTTTTCCACCTGGCGAGTTTGCCAGAAATGTGATTAGCATCAGTGCGATCCATCTATCATTGTGAGATCGGCCATCGGGGCAGGCTCCATGGTCGAAAAGGACAGCATTATTTCCTGCCGCCAGTCCGAAGTCGAGTTTGTCGAGAGTGGCATTGAAGGTGTGTTGCAGCGTGGGCACCTGCATGAATGGTTTGTCGCCGTAGAGTTCGAATTCATGGAAATGGTCTTTTAGATATTTCTCGACTTCCATTTGTATTTTGGCTTTGCAGTCTTTCCAATCCGCCTGCCTTTTGGGTCCGTCGAGGGCCGCCTGCGCTATGCATATGAGGAGGCGCGTGAGAGCTATACGCTGTGGCGGGTTGACGGCCAAATCGGTTATATTTTGCGCCTCATCAAACAAGTGCCCCAACCCAATTCTTTTGACGGTTCCGTCCGAGAACAGAACGGGAATCCATTCACCAGTTACCAGATTCATAAAAGCATTCCTCCGTTTCATAGTCGCTATAGGTTTGGCAATACTCGTCAAGATTTATATGAATCTTGCTTCTGTTTTGATTTGCAAGTCTGAGCAGTCCTCTACGTTCGTCATAGGCAAGCCCAGTCTCTTGGTTGTCAATGGTCAAATGCCCATTATCTTCACAGACCAGCGGCAACGCATCGACCCCGACCGCATCCCTCAGCCACTGCGGTGACGGACTATTCGGCAGTGAATATGCGGCGATGCTGAGCATGCTCATTTGCAGTTGTGCCGCTGCATGGACATTCCGTCCGAATTTTGGGATAGTCAGTTTTAAGCCCGAGGCAAGTTCGACATCTTTTCCAATCCGCATGTCCGAGCAAGATCGAAGCAGCAGAACATCGCGCATCGGGCGGTCGTTGTACCGTGTCGCCGCCCATTCGTCATCACGTCCGGTCGGGATACCATAGTTTCCTATCTGCACTGCGCTGGCAAGACGGGAAAGTCGTTCACTTTTCTTATCCAGTTCCTCGCGCATTACTTGCCATGCCTGTGGCTCCGATGCGAGCGGCTTATATGTGTCGTCCAGAAGCTTGCGGACATTGCCGGGCATGGATAGCAGGCTGTTGTCCAGTTTGCTCCAAACCGAGAAACTGCGACACAAGATATATGGCGAATAAATGTATGTATTGACCCGCCCAAGTGCGTCGCGGATTTCGTCTTCCGTGCCGTCCTCGGGCAATTTCCCCATGACAATGGCCATTTCAGGTTCCGGAACGGGGCGGCCTGCGCGGGGATGGCGCCAGAGGCGACCGAGCCGCTGGATAAGCATGTCGGTAGGAGCAAGTTCAGTGATAAGGAAGTCAGCATCTATATCGACACTCTGTTCGACGACTTGGGTAGCGACAAGGATGCAGCCTTTCGGGCGCCGACCGTGTTTGCCGAGCTTGTCCATCCAGAAAACCTCTTTTTCATCGCGATGGCTGCCGATGAATTTTGAATGCAGCAGTCCGACATCGAACGCAGCATCGGGGATTTCCGCCATAATCGTGCAATACCAGGCCTGAGCCTGTGCGACTGAGTTGGCGATACAGAGGACGCAGGCTCCGGCTGCAGCTTTCCGTACTGCGTGGTTAGCCAGATCACCGTTTGCCCAATGTCGAATCCGAATCCTAATATTTATGGATTCAGGCATTTCGCATTCCACGATGCCGCAGCCCTCTCTATTTCTGACAGAAAGCATGGGATAAGCACCCCTTATCTCTGAATCGGCATTACCGAGTAAGTCCGCGCAGCGTTGGGCTGTCAGAGTTGCTGAAAGAATAATGACAGTGCAGTCCAGGGCGTTCAGAATCTCCACGAGTTGATCAAGGTGAGTGCCTGTGAACATGTCGTAGGTATGCACTTCATCAAGTATAACGGCTTTTCCGGCAAGCCCGAAGAGACGCAAAAAGAAATGACGCACATTGAGCACGCCAAGCAATGCCTGGTCAACTGTGCCCACGGCAAATGGATAAAGAAGCGCTCTCTTGCTTGGATTGAACCATGTTTCCGGGTGGCTCTCGCGATTCCACGTGTCGCTGGGGCCATTCTGCATTTTCATCCTTGAAATCCAGGCTGTTCCATGCGCCAGTCTTGCATGGTGTTTTTTCGGGGATACGCGGTCCAGAAATTCATTAACCCGCAAATGTATTCTGTCGCTAGTCAGGCGTGTTGGAAGGCCGAAATAGAAACCTGATGCGTCCCCCTTATCCATAAGAGTATAGGCGGCATACAAGGCGGCCTCGGTTTTTCCCATCCCGGTAGGGGCTTCGAGCACATATATTCCGGGTTTATTGATTTTCTCTGTGACTTTCTTCTGCATGGGATAAGGATTGAAGCCAAAAACATCGCAGAAAGACAGGCCAGAACGCACTACAACATTCTGCCAGCCACAGCTGCAAACTGCATCATACGCCATACTCTCCAGATCCGCATCTGAAGAAACAGTCGAAGAATTGAAGAGCGACTCGTCAGACCCGATCCAGTCGGCCACACATGCAAGTCCTGTCAGGAGTATTATCGATAGATTGTCTTGAGGCTGCTCTCCCAAATTGCCGAATTCGGACTCCAGTTCATTTATGAGCTTCCTGCGCTCCTTCGGCCATTCATGCCCTTCCGCTCTATATTCCAAATCGTTATTCTGCATGTTCTCCTGTCGGGTTCCATGGTGGGCTCCGGCAACCTGGGCCACCGATGGAACCGCCCCTCCGTCTCCGTAGACGGCGCTGAGAGTAAGTTCTCCGACTGCAGCGTGGTTCTCGTCAAAGCCCATGTGCAAAGATGCAAGAGCATTCCCCTTTGCCGCCAAGACTCCCCTGAAATACTTGAGCTGGAATCCGGGAGAGACTTTGCCGACATCGTGGAGGGCGGCAGTGAGAACGGGATTGTCGCCCAGGCGCTGGACTATTTGCCGTGGCAGATATTGAAGAAGCGCTTCGGCTACTCGCCCGACAATTCGACAATGGTCAAGCACCGATATGCCGGGGCTGCCGTCCTGCTCTGTCTTGGCATAGCATTGGTCAAACGGGACACATGGAGTTTTCCGGTTTCCTTCGATATTCTCATTCAAGAACGGCATTGTTCCTCCAGCGGCTGCCATTTTTCGGGCGGCTCGTTTTTTTTGCTGTGCGCGTAGAAACTCATCTGGTTCCCTCATTTGTTCCGCGGGTGTTTTTTCCCGCGGTGGAAGAGGCAGGAAGATGCACCCCCTGAAACATACTATTGCTTGTCATTTTATGATTTTCAAATTGAAATTGGCTCCTTTAAGGGTTAAATAAATGGGGATTGCGAAATGCGCAAAATTGCCGCAAATCATTGTCCTGCCGACAATGATTTATA